>MTOL01000024.1 GCA_002011685.1 Deferribacteres bacterium JdFR-76 | reverse complement strand
ATTGTCCAGATAAGCCACACCGCCGTTCAGGGTGTCGACAGAATCTGCCACGACTCCATACTTGTAAAGAAAGGCCGAACGGGTTCCCGCTGGAAATGTCACCTGGGCGGACCAGATGCCGTCCCCTGCGACTTTATCTCCATTGGTGCCGTCATCGTACATGCGGACCATGACGCTAACGGTGTCGTCATACGTCCAAGAACCACCCCAGGAACCTAGCTCGGGTTTGTCCCCTTTGATCCATACACTGCGAATATTCTTGAACAGGTTGTTGTGGTAGGTTTCTGTGGCATTTCGGACATCCACCTGGAACAGAACCGTCACGTCAGTCGGCAGCGGTTCACCAGCAAACTGAATATTGGGCTTAATGGGCCCAACCGTCTGGTCCTGCCCCGTGAATGTGAACTTGTGATTTGCCCCGGCTTCCCAACCGTTATCCACAAAGCGGTCATGGGGAGCGGCACGGAACTTGAACTCGAACACAGTATTGGGTTCGGCCGTAATGATCTCCGTTGAGCTGAGGATGTTGGGATTAAACAATTCGGGCTTCATCACCTGGGCTTTGGCTTCGCTCCAGTCGTTGAATCCCCCCACAACCCGCAAGGTATCCTTTGCGGGATCAAACCAGCCTTTGGCAATGAGGTCCGTCATATCCGCGCGGAAGGTAACATTGGCCGTCACACCTACAGTCTGCCGGTCATCGAAGTACACTTCGGCCAGTTCCTGTACCCCACCCTGCACGGTAAAGGACCGGTTCGAAATCGACTCCCAGGTGCCGCCTTGGGTTGTCGAATCGCCAACCATGGACGTATCATCGATGACGAACTTGTAGTAATAGGTCTGTCCAACTGTAGAATCCGGAAAATTGATGGTAATCTCATAAACTCCGGCCGTCGCACCCTCGGTCAGCTGAAAAAGGTTTCCTTTCCAATCCTGTGCTTGAGCCATCACCTCATTTTCGAAAGAGCCCCGGATTACAACGATGTTTTTCTGCGGATCGAATTTCCCCAGCTGCTGCTGGACGGTCATGTTCACTTTAAATGTGACCTGGTTCTGTGCAAGGGCCATCCCTNCAAGCCCAAACACGAGAATGCCTGCCAGCACAATACGTGCAAGCGATCTCGTCATGTCTGTCCTCCTTTTTTTGGTTTGAAACTCTTCTCAAATCTTTGCTATTGAGCCCTTGCTTCTCACCTCCCTTCGCAGTTTAGCTGAAAGGTTTTAATCCCTCAAAAGTAAATCAAAAACGTAAAGCGGTTTACGTTATTTAGCCGGCCAAAACTCTGGAAGGCATAGTCAAGCCGCACACCCAGATTGGACAAAAATCGGTAGCGGAGTCCTGCTCCTGCGGTCAGCCCTTCCTCGCTGTCACGAGAAAAAAGTCGCTTGTATCCCAGCCGCAGAAAAACGAGATCCTCGAATGAATATTCGGCTCCGAGGTTCAGGCTCTCCACATTGTCGTTGGGATGCAAGGCGTCAACCGCCAGCAGTAAACGTTGCCCCGCAACTGCCTGCAGCACATCCACAGAAACACCCACCCGGAACATCAGCGGAAGTTCGTACTGGTCGGTTTCCAGATTGGCGTTCAAGGCTGCGTTGTTCCCGTGGCGGATGGGATCAATATCATACTGCACCAGCATATCCCGACCAGTCATCTGCATTTTTGTGCCAAAATTGGAGATGGACATGCCCAATTTCATCCCGTAAAATGGTGTTGTGTACAGGGTCCCAATATCGATGGCCAGACCGCGAGCGGAAGAATTCATGATCTTTTCGGAGATGTATTTTCCAGTGAACCCAATAGAGAACCGGTCCGTGAGGTTGCGAGCGTAGGAAACGCCAATGGCGAAGCTTCCGGCCGAAAACAACTCTCCATTTCCGTCAGGTTCAAATTCTGTGGTACGCTCCATATCTCCCATGGAAAGAGAGGTGAAAGTTAGCCCAAAAACTCCCAGCTCCCCCAAGTTCATGATCAGCCCAGCATAGTCGAAATTGATGTCTGCAATCCAGTCAGCATGATCCAGAAGGACCTGGTTTCCCGGGAGCCGGGCAATACCGGCCACATTCCAGAAAAGGGCGGTAGCGTCTTCGGCAACAGAAACGTAAGCACCTCCCATGGCTATGGGCCGGGCTCCGACGCCAATGTTCAGAAAGGGGGCTGCTGTGGTTCCCACCTTGGAAATCCTTTGCCCCAGCAGCAGGCCGGGAACCAACAGAAGACCAACCGATATTAGAATTCGCTGACGCATCTTCATACCTTTATCTCAAACCGTTCCGGGTCCGCTATTTGATGACGGCAAATTTGCCGATTTTCTCTTTTACCGTTCTGCCCTGTTCATCTTTGATTTCGATGTGGTAAATGTAGATGCCATATGCGATATCCAAATTGTCCTTTGTCCGCATATCCCAGATCGCCGTGCCATCGGTATATGGCGCGTCGTGATAAATGGTGTCCACCAGATC
This sequence comes from Deferribacteres bacterium JdFR-76, assembly GCA_002011685.1. Classification (GTDB taxonomy): domain Bacteria; phylum Zhuqueibacterota; class JdFR-76; order JdFR-76; family JdFR-76; genus JdFR-76. The sequence goes on along the minus strand of MTOL01000024.1, from coordinate 9,555 downwards.
GCCCCTGACTGTATAAATCCGGATAACAGCTTTGGGCGGAAGATGAATAAAATGGAGTTCCCGGGGACCGCGGCCGCTGGAATAGGGATTGGGCGGTTCCCACCTTGCACCCACAACGTAAGGATTGGGAACCACACGGATCCGCGCCAGGGATGAATCGGAAATCATTTTCTCGAAATTCAATTTAGGAGGATCCGCTGTGAACCGGAATGCATCTCCCACTGCAAAGGGTTTGGTTGTCACCACCAATAGCGTATCCCCACTTCCGGGAAGATGGGCCACAGAATCATTCCCGGAAGGTACGAGTGACCAGGTCACGAATGTGGTATCTTTCCGCTCTTCGAAAAAGATGATATTATCCAGGTTGGAAAAGTGTCCGGCAGGAACGAAGGAGGGACGCACCGGGTTATCAATGAAAGCGTACTTGAGCGGCTCTCCAGTTTCCGCATCTTCTACTTTAAAATTGGTCGGAACAGCAGGAATCGTCACTGGCGTCCCGTCTTCGTATTCAACGGTGAGTTCAGATGACATGCCTTCCAAACCATCAAAAAACACGATGCGGTAATCGCGCGGATAGGCTATGCCCTTCGTTTTCACTCCTGCAAAATCGAAGGGAGCAAAAACGTAGCGGTAAGGATGATCTGGCAGTGGATGCCATCCAGATCGGGCCACATCTCTGGCCACTCTAAGTACATTTTTTACATGCAGCTGATAACCGTCGAAGAAATCTCTGCCCTCTACATCGCGGTTCCGATCGATAATGGTATCTCCCGTCGTGGAGCGCAACACAAACGGAACGGAAAGCAGCACCACCGGATTTTCCGGATCCGTGATGTTAATCACCTGATAGCCGGTGGCTTTGGGAACCAGTTCCTGCGTTGCTGCCCCACCGTAATCGATGAAACGGATCTCATAGGTTTGTAGCTGGTCGCGGTTCTTTTCAATCACCTCTCTGGGGTTAATGATCTTAAGAATTACCTCGCCCGTTCCTCTTGTGCCGGGTACCTTGGAGGGAACAAAAGGCTTGCCACCCTCCCAGTCGAATCCGGCCGCCGGAGCTTCTGGCCGAACGACGGCTACATTGGAACCAATGGACTGAATTTCACCGGAAGGGCCAAGGGCTATGGCACGTGAAGTTTCCGTGGGCGGGATGCCGTTCTCCGGATCTCCGTGATCGTAGGCGGTAACCGCATAATAATAGGTAAAGCCATTTTTTACCGTGGTATCCACGAATGAATGGCGAATTCCGGTGTTGTCTCCCAGATAGAAGTGAACCCCTTCAATGGGCACCTCTGCAAATCCTTTGTATTCGTTCACCAGATCAAACTGAGCAATAGGTTCCAGAAATCTCGGCGTGCCGTAGCCATCAGTAATTACCTTCGGATCATTAAATCCCGGATCGGAAGAACGATAGATCCGGTACCCTTCGAAATCGTATCCGGAGATGGGATCCTTGGATTTTTCAGCGACATCGTCCCAGTACAAAATTACCTTGTTGTCGCCCGGGACAGCAGTGAGTGTCGGCAAAAGCGGGGCCTTCGCAAAGTTGTAGTTGTTAGCATACGCCTGTTTGACCCATTTGGTATTCCGCAGGAGTTCGTTGAAGTCATAGCCGAAGACCATTCCTATGGAGAAGCGCTCAATCTGTCCGGGAATCATGGGAAAGTAGCCAGAAGCAAACATAAAATCGATGTCATCATTCACCAGTTCGCCATTAAGATAGCCCGGAGTTGAATAGCGCCAGATCTTTTCATCGTCATTGAGGGGAACGAAATTGAACGGTTTGAAATTGAAAAAGCTGGTCAGACCGATCATGTCCGATTCATTGATATCAGTTTTGTCGATATGCGGCTCGCCAGGAAATCCGGTGTCGATGAGTTCGCCATTGGGCCCCCACGGCTGCCAGCCTGAGGTGGGCTGTCCATCCCCTTCTCCGTAGTCTCCTGTATTTTCCAGTCCGTCCAGTCCCACATCATCCGCCAGAGGATCCCAATTGCCATCATTATCGATGCCGTCGTCACGTCGCTCATCCAGCATAGGGTTGTCCAGTCCGTCCCCGGTGAGGTAATCCACATATTTTAGCCCCACATATAGATAGTTCTCTTTGAAAACGTTGGGGGCAATTTCGATGCGGGCGCCGTTATTTTCATCAATAATGCCGTTAAGGTTGTCGTCTACGAGGTTGTTGGGGATTTCTTCCAGCACCATTCCGGGGTAGAACACGAGTTCCCCTTTCTGAGTGGGAACCTTGAGGGTATCTGCCGGCATCACAGCAATGGTGCGTTCGTAGGTTTCATAGTTGATTATCACAATCTGGTCGCCGGCATTGAGCGTCCGTGGGCGGAACATTTCCTCTGTAATGATCGGTCCTGATCCTAGGTCGCCATCGCCATCATTGTCAATGCCATCGAACGGATTGCCCGGGCTTTCTAGAAAAGCATAGCCCAACCAGGCAACGGGAGTGAATCCGCCGTCGCCCAGATTGTCAAAATCCCAGGTGTAAGCCACATCTTCTTCAAGATGATAGGCTGCTGCATCATCAGTGTAATCCCCACCGCCCTTTTCGGTGTGGCCGATCATATTGCCGATCAGCATCCCAAAGACGATTTTGTCGTATGAGGTGGTTCCAATGTTTTTGATGTCATACAGCCAGAAAATGGAATTTTGTACCAGAGCGTTGGACCACTGGAATCCCCGCACCGTCACCTGCATCCCGAGCCCGCCGCGGGAGGAATCGGTAGAATCAGGATAAAAGGCAAACTCCTTATCGGCCCAGTCGTCCATCACGAAATAACTTTCCTGATCAGCATTGAATTTGTCTTTACCAAAATAGCCGTCCCAATGCCCATCCCAGTCCGCTGGTTTGTCCGGCCACGTGGGGGGCCAGGACCATCGCAGATGACTCATGGCAATAGAATTGGAATCGGGATTGGAATAACCGGGCAACGGAAGCCAGGTATACCACTCGCCACCGGGGCCCTTCTGTCCGGTCCGCGCACCAACTTCCGGACCGTCGGGAGTGATTACGATATGCTTGAGCTGTCCAAAAATATCAATAACTTCTGCACCAACGTAAATGTTAGCATCGCCAACATAAGTTCTTCCTGAATTTATGGGGAATTCCACACCGTAATCGGTTGGGCTTCCCCCCTTTCGTCCGATGAAACCCGTATTATAAAATGTAGTACGAATTTGATTTCCCGAATGGGTTCCTTTTTTGCGTTCACGGAAATCACCATGGAGTTTCACCTGAGCAGCAGACGAACCCAGAAACGCAACTCCGATAAACAAAATCAAACAAAGCTGGAACTTTCTCATCACACTCCTGCGCGTTTGCTTAAAAACCTATAGATACACCAAAATGAATTCGCCGTGGCGGTGAATACCACTCAGGATGGTTAAAATAATCATCCACCGATCCAACTCGCGCGGGATCTTCTGTAACACCAAGTCGATCCAGAGTATAGTCAGCTCGTCCCGTATCCGTCCAAACATTGGTGGGATTGGGCCGATCAAAGAGGTTATAAATTTTGGCAAATACAGAATATCGTAACCGTCCCCACCGGAATTGTTTGAAGAGATAGAGATCAAACGAATAAATAGCCGGCTTTCGGGCGCTGTTTTCTGGTAGCCCGGAAAAAGCTGCCGCTCCAACCACCTGGCCTTTGCCAAAGCGGGGCGTATACGGCAGACCTGAATAATACCGCCCGATTAACGAAATGCGCCAGCTCTTTTCGCCAATGGAAATCGAACCGTTCAAGGTGTGCCGTTGATCCCAGGCAAGAGGGATAAGAGAAAGCCGGGGTTCCTGATTGGCGGTGATGGCGAAGAAAGCGTCGTTAGGGTTGGAATAGGTTCCTTCGGCAATCATGAATGTGTAGTCAAGACTGGCAGCAAAATAGTTGGAATACCGTTTATCCAGGGAGATCGTTATGCCACGAACATTGGAATATTCTTTGTTTTCGTATTGGGAGTACCAGACACCGGGCAATGCAACCTCGATAGGGGGACCGGCACCGACCCAATCCCTCACATCCCGATAAAATAGGGTGATATCTACCCCAACATCTTCTGCAATCTGCTGCTGCAAACCAATTTCATACTGAACAGTTCGTTGGGCATCCAGATCCGGATTCCCCACAATCATTTGTCCCCCTGCTTGTGTCACTTTATAGCCGGGATTTGCATACAGATATTCAAAAAGCGGCATCTGGAAAAAGTGTCCATAGGAAAAGTGAATCACACCTTTGTCCGTAATTGGATAGGCAATTCCCAAACGTGGGCTGATTTGCGTCTTGGTTGACGGTGTCTTATACCAGAACTTCTCTCTTTCTTCCAAAGTGTATTCCACAAGAAGGGAATCCGGCAAAGTTGGGTCCCAGTTTTTGTACCGATGTTCCGGGCGCGCGGGGAAATAAATATCCGGATCGGATGGATCTGCTAGTACCTTTCCTCTGGAATTGAAAAGATCCAGCCGTACACCAATGTTTACAATGATGCTTTTGAGCTCAATCTTATCCTGAATATAGGCAGAAAACTCATAGGGTTTATGCACGTAAATGTTCCGATAGGGTGTGGAGGGTTCTGGAACCGATGGTTCAAAAGGACGCACCTCTTCATTGCCAATCCGTTTGGGCCGGATGGTAAACCCATCATAGGATAATCGGTAAAAACGAACCTCAAATCCCGTTTTGACTTGATGGATATCCGTAACCTGGCTAGTAAGATCGAATTTGCCGATCCAGTATGCGGTACTGCGTTTCAAATGCCCCATGTCCATTCCACCGTCGGCAAAACTAAATGAAGCAGGGGCATTCAACGAATCTGGATGGACGTAGCCAAAAGGGTGAGATGGATTAATGATCCAGCGAGTGGTATCCTGGGGATCTCTTATATACTGCGGCGTGGCTAGGGGATTTTCGTAAACGTAATGGCGATATTCATTATAAAAACGGCTGATCCGGAGCGTGTAAAAGGTACGCGGTGAAAGAACATGATCGATTGTGAAAAGATGAGTAACGCCCCGTTCAAACCGTTTTAAATCACCATCTGGATTGTATTTAAAATAATGATTAAAATACCTGAATTCTCTATTTTTCCAGAACAGCTCGTAACTAACTTTCAGAGAAGGTGTGAACTTGTACGTAAATTTGTTTTGAATAAAAATCCGGCGGTCAAAATTCATGGGAACAAAAGAACTATCACCGGGGATTCCCTGCGGCAAATAATATCGGCGTCCGTATAGCCAGCCATCATCATAAAAATAGCGGTAAAATGAATAAAAAGTAAATCTTTTATTGGTGGCTGGAATCGGCCCATTTAAACTAACCTGAAAATTGCGGATTGCGGTCGGTTTTACATCATCTATGTGTAAAAATACATCCTTTCTCGGGGTGATATAATCCCCAAGGTATGTTTCAATCTGTCCTTCAAGCTTTTCGCCCCCCTCTTTGGTAACAATATTCACAATTCCAGACATTGCCTGGCCATATTCTGCATTGAACGTTCCACTGACGACCTGCATCTCACGGACAGAGGAATTGTCAATTTCAACACCGAGCTCCCCGGAAAAAACATCGGTCACAGCCACTCCATTTACCCAAAAGGCCACTTCGCCAGAACGCCCACCCCGAATATGAAGACCACCAAATGCGTCCTTTACCAGTCCCGCCTGTAGCTCAAGTACATCGGATACTTCCTGTACAGGAAGAGATTCAATATCCTCTGCGCTCATTGTGGCCATGGAGGACGTTAAATCCGGCTTTACGATGGGACGTTCAGCAACAATTGTCACCGCTTCTCCCAAATCAATAACGGTGGAACTCAACTCAAAATGCAGGGTGGTCGTTTGGTCAATATTGACCCGTACGTTCTCTATGCGCACAGGCTGATAACCGATCATCATAGCCTTGACTGTATAGACGCCCGGGGGAACATTCAAAATGATAAAACGACCCTCTGCATCGGATGCAGCCCCCATGGTTGTTCCTTCCAGCACAATGTTTACCCCAGGAAGCGGAGATCGGGAATCTTTGTCTATCACCGTACCAACTATTTTCCCCGTCGTACCTGTAATTGCCAGAGAAGGAAGAAACAGGAGGAAGAACAGAACGGAAAAGGGAAACTTTTTCAGAACCATTTTCATGATCCCTGTTTCACAAAGAAAGTCAAACAAACCGGGCCATATGCGTCACTCAAATTTGAGTTAACCTTAATTTAAAAATCCCCCTATTATTGTCAAGAAAATTTTCGAACAGAATTCATGAATTCCATGCAAAAAGGGGCTTTCATAACACGCCCCCCTTCCTCCACAGGGCGAATTTGCAAATCTGAGCAACTTGTAAGCAGTTGAGGTGGTACTTTAGACAGCCTGAATGGGGGCCAATCGACGAACTTAGCGTTCTAAAGCATCCGAAAACTGTTCTTTTAAGAAGGATTCCATTGCCTGCAACAATTCTCTTTTCTCTTTTCGGCTTAGTAGTGACCTGTCAGAGAAGTTTTTCAGGTACACCATATCAGCCTTTATGTATTCAATCAGGTATTCCTTGGCTTCCTCATAATAATCACTCTCCGGAAAGCGATAGATAAAATCGTGAAATAACACAAACGGAAGAGGCCAAATATCTTTAAATTTTATCCAGCGTTTCCGCACTTCCGGAGAAATCACCTCCATAATTACATCATTGGGATAAATGAACCGGTTTTCGGCCATAAAAGATGCCAGATCCTTATAATGATAATACAGCGCATTTTGTCCGATCGCCCTTTTTCTGGGGTTTGCAGAAGAAGCTTCGAACTGATATTCAAATGCTTTTTGCCGCCATTCCTCCACGCTGAACAGAGTTGGACTAATTTTAAACACCATGGGCCAGGTCACCCACACATCACGGACTTTCCCTCCAACCCTGGCCGGGCGAAAACGGGCATTCCGCGCAATATCCAAAGCCGCTTCATCAAGGATGTCATACCCCGACGATTTAAAAATCTCTGCTTCACGAACGATACCCTCTTTGTCTACGAGAATTCGCAAAACAACAGTTCCCTCCAATCGCTTGTTACGAGCTTCCGATGGATAAATAAATATTACGCTATCTTTGATCAACCGCGGTGCCTGGTTCATGGGAGCCCGGCAAGAACTGAAAATAGCAGCCAGCAAAATCGCAAAAATGGCACGGTAAAACTGTCTATGTTCTTTCATTTTGGGCCCTTTCATATTAAAACAAAAAGTCTCTCAATGTCGCATTCTCTGCTACCAAAATCCACTTTTTCTCCTCGCAGATGGCTCAACCTTATTCTTGTATTTTCAAACAATCCATTAAGTACCGTCAAACAACCCAGAGCCACTTTTTTTATGCCTAAAAGAAAGTGTCTGTTCCCCAAATACCTCTCTGTGAATGCAATTCTCGCGAATTTCAACCAGCGCCCGGGAAAATGTGTAATCTCTTTGTACAGGTTTGGTTTGAAATTGGAAATACCAATTGAACAGAGCTACGAAGGACTTGATTCTTTGCCTTCTGTTTCTTACAATGCAAAATGATTTCGAAAGATTTTTTTCGCAAATTTCGGTATAATGCCGAAAAAAATAAGGTGGAGGAATGTCCCATGTTTCATTTTCTAATTCATGACCCCTCCGATTCGGTTGGAGTTGCCACACAGGACATCAAAAAGGGGCAGAAAGTTATCGGGCGGTATCTTGATTCTTCCGAGGAAATTTCGCTGACGGCCCAATCGGATGTGCCGCTGGGACACAAAATCGCGCTCAGAGATCACCCGGTTGGTGATTCCGTGATCAAATACGGGCATGACATTGGCCGGGTCGTTCTGCCTATTCGTAAAGGAGAACACGTTCATGTGCACAATCTGAAAACAAAGAGGTGGTAAGATGGAGGTTCCAGAAATTCTTGCGTACCGGCGCGAAAACGGAAGGGTCGGAATTCGAAACCATGTTATTATCCTTCCCGTTGATGATATTTCTAACGCCGCTTGCGAAGCCGTAGCCTGTCATATCCAGGGAACGCTGGCGATCCCCCATCCATACGGCAGGTTGCAATTCGGCGAAGATCTTGAACTCTTCTTCCGTACGCTGATCGGAACGGGAAAAAATCCCAATGTGGCAGCTGTTGTGGTCATTGGTATCGAACCAGAATGGACGCAGCGTGTGGTAGATGGAATTGCGGAAACAGGAAAACCGGTAGCGGGATTCTCCATCGAACGGCATGGCGACATTCAAACCGTTGCCATGGCATCCAGAAAGGCCGCGGAATTCGTCCAGTGGGCTTCTGAACTTCAGAGGGTCCCCTGCAGGCTGGATGAAATCTACGTTTCCATCAAATGCGGCGAATCTGACACGACTTCAGGACTTGCAGCCAATCCAACAGTTGGCCACGTTGTGGACCGCCTTACGGTGGACTGGAATGGCACGGTCTCTTTTGGTGAGACTTCCGAACTTACGGGTGCGGAGGAAATCTGTATGCAGCGGGCCGCCACCCCCGAAGCTGCTGAAAAGTTTTACGCCATGTGGAAGGAATATGACGCATTTATTAAAAGTGTAAAAAAAGATGACCTTTCCGGGTCCCAACCCACAAAAGGAAACATCCGTGGTGGTCTGACAACCATTGAGGAGAAGGCGCTGGGCAACCTGCAAAAGATCGGAAAACGCGCCCGGTTTGTGGGCGTACTGGAACCGGCAGAAGCTCCTCCCGGAAAGGGTCTCTGGTTTATGAATACCTCTTCGGCCGCTGCCGAAGCCGTAACCCTATGGGCCGCCTCCGGAGCCGCACTGCACCTCTTCCCTACCGGTCAGGGAAATGTGATCGGCAATCCTATTGAACCGGTGCTGAAAATTTGTGCCAATCCCATTACAGTGGATACCATGAGCGAACACATCGACTTGGACGTCTCGGGAATCTTAAAAGGCACACTATCCGTAGAAGAAGCAGGAGAAAGACTTATCAACCTTATGGTCCGAACCTGCAACGGCCGGCTCACAGCGGCGGAAGTTCTCGGGCACAGGGAGTTTGTCCCCACCAAACTTTACCGCAGTGCCTGAAACAAAGAGTTACGCAGATAGATATAGAGCCTTCAAATAGGTATGGAAAGGAAAAGGCATGCGAAATGTGGTATGCTTGCTGAGTATCTGTTTGATTGCAGGGATGTTCGCCTGCTCAAATCAGAGAAGGGAAAAGGAATTGGAAACACGCGCACTGGTCATCCATCAAAAGGTACTGACGCTCGATACGCACACAGATACACCGATGCGCCTTTTGAACCCCGAATTCGATTTTGCAGCGCGTCACGATCCTGTGCAAACAGGAAGCCGGATTGACCTGCCCAGGATGAAAGAAGGTGGTCTGGACGCTGTTTTCTTTGGGGTATTCACCCCACAGGGCTCCCGTACCCCGGAAGGATACCGTAAAGCAAGAGAACGGGCTCGCCTCTTATTGCAGGCCATTCATACCACCGTGCAAAAGTACAACAGCGAACTGGAACTGGCCCTGACCCCCGAGGACGCCGAACGTATCGTCGGAAAAGGAAAGCGGGCTGTGTTTATTGGCA
>MTOL01000194.1 GCA_002011685.1 Deferribacteres bacterium JdFR-76 | reverse complement strand
AAGGGGAGGTGAAAGGCATCTATGCCGAAATCATCCGCAGCCTGAACCGCTTTGATGGGCCGGTTGTGGCTGTAGACACTCCTTCTGGGCTGGATTGTGACCGCGGCGAACCCCTGGGTCTGTGTGTGGATGCCGATGTCACCGTTACCATGGGCAACGTGAAGCAAGGAATGCTGTTTTATCCTGGGCGGTCATTTGTGGGAGCACTTTACGTGGCGGATCTGGGTGTTCCGGACCACGTTTTTGAACGGATTGGTTCCAGAAAATTTTTGCTGGACCTGGATGATTACAGCACACTCTTGCCGGCTCGGCCGCCGGATGCGTATAAGAACACCTTCGGAAAGGTATTGGTTCTGGCGGGTTCCACAGGCCTGACGGGAGCAGCTGCCATGGCTTCGTTATCGGCCCTCCGCTCCGGTGCGGGGATGGTCATTCTCGGCTGTCCAAAAAGCCTGAATCCCATTTTTGAAGAGAAGCTCACAGAGGTGATGACGACACCTCTGCCGGAAACCGATGCGGGTTCCATTTCTCTGGATGCTTATGAGGCACTGGAGGGACCATTCCGGTGGGCTCATGTTCTGGCGCTGGGGCCGGGAATGTCCACCCATCCTGATACGAAAATGTTTGTGCAAAGGGTTCTGGCTGAACAGCAGAAACCGATGGTCATCGACGCGGATGGTCTAAATAACCTTGCAGACCATACCGGGCTGCTGGCGCGGTATCCTGCTGAGCTGGTGCTGACGCCACACGCGGGTGAACTGAGCCGGTTGACCGGTCTGTCTACCGACGAGATCCTTGAGAACCGCATTCAGGTTGTGCGGGAATATGCCGGCAAATGGGGCGTTGTTCTTCTACTGAAAGGAGCGCCCACCGTGATAGGGACCCCGGAAGGCGACATTTTTCTGAACCCTTCGGGAAATGCTGGCATGGCCACGGCTGGATCGGGCGATGTATTAACCGGTCTGATTGCCGGGTTTCTAGCGCAGGGTCTTGCCGCCAAGGATGCGGCGGTTCTTGGCGCATTTGTGCACGGGCTGGCGGGCGATCTGGCCGCGGCTGAACTGGGCCAGCGGGGGATGACCGCGGGTGACATTATGGACGCAGTGCCGCAGGTTCTCGTCGATCTGGAGGACCCGGAAGCGGCCGATGTGGAAGATTACTGGTCACCGGTGGCAGTGCGGGTGTACTGAGGTGGGACGCCATGGCGCAAGAGTCCGCATCGGGGCGATACGGTGCTGGGCTGGAGGCGAAGGAAGGGAAATGAGCCGGATCCTGCGTTTTTTCTATTTTTATCTCCCACCCGTGTTTTATGCCGGGCTGATTTTCTACCTTTCTTCCATTCCAGATTTAACCCTGCCGGAGTGGGGGCTGGATTTTGAGGATAAATTGATCCATTTTCTGGCCTATTTCGGCCTTGGGCTGCTTGCCGCCCGGGCCTTTCATGCCAGCAATGGGGGACCACTATCAAGGAAGGATCTGATCCTCACCGTTGTTGTGGTTACCCTTTACGGTGCAACGGATGAAATCCACCAAATTTTTGTTCCCGGACGATATGCCGATGTTCTGGACTGGGTTAGCGATTTCCTCGGTGCAGTCGCAGGAACCTATTTTTATACGAAACTGTACGTAGTGGAAGCCAGAATCCTGGCATCAACCAGAGGTCGAATCAGGCGGAATGGTTAGTCCTCAGAGAGAATTCCGGTTGAATCTTGTTTATTTCTTTCTTCTGACCCTGGCGGTGATTTTTCTGGGCACTCTGGCCTTCGTTTTAATTGAAGGCTGGGGTGTTCTAGACGCCCTTTACATGACGTTCATTACCATTACCACGGTGGGATTTGGGGAGGTGCATCCGCTGTCCGACCACGGGAAAATCCTGACCATTGTGGTGCTGATCGCCGGGGTTATCACCATTTCGCTATGGGTCGGTGAAATTACCCGTTTTGCCGTTGAGAGGCAGATCGGAACGACGTTCAGGAGACGGAAGATGCTGAATCAGATCAAAAAGCTGAAGAACCACGTGATCATCTGTGGCGCCGGAGAAGCGGGCCGCGTGATCATCCGCGAATTTCTCCGCAGCCGGGAAAAATTTGTGGTTATTGAAAAAGACCCGGAAGTGGTGCACCAGCTGCGGGAAATGTTTCCAGATCTCTTGCTCATCGAGGGGGATGCCACGAANGATGAAGTGCTGCAGGAAGCCAATATTGAGCAGGCCCGGGGGATTATTTCCACCCTTTCCGCGGATGCCGACAATCTGTTTGTGACCATCTCCGCTAAGACGTTAAACCCGGGTATNCAGGTTGTTTCGCGCGCCATCGATTCCGATACCATCAGCAAGTTATATCAGGTTGGCGCTGACCACGTCATTTCGCCCAAAATTACTGAGGGTTTGCGGATGGCTTCTGTAATGCTCCGGCCATCGGTGGTTTCCTTTTTGGAAGTGGTAACCTTAGGCGAGGATATCGATCTGTACCTGGAGGAAGTAACCATCGAAAAAGGGGCGAAGCTTTCCGGGGTCACTCTGGCTCAGGCACAGATTCCGCAGAAAATCGGCCTGATCGTCATCGCTGTGAAGAAATCGGACGGATCGTTTACCTACAATCCCAAATCAGATACACTGCTGGAGGCGGGTGATGTTCTGATCGTACTGGGCAAACCCTTCCAGGTAGACCGTCTGCGCCAGTATATCCGCACCGGAAAGGCGGAATAAATGTTTTCTGGTGACGCTCGAAATAGGGATTGACATCTGCAGCTCTTGTTTGTAAATTTCCCTGACAAATAAAAGGGTGAGGGAATCATGGCTGATATGAAGATTTTGGCTCAGCGTTTGATTGAAGGGAAGGCAGATGAAGTCCGGAAGCTCACGGAAGCGGCCCTCAAAGAGGGGGTGCCTCCCTCAGAGATCCTGAATAAAGGGCTGATTGCTGGAATGGATGTAGTGGGCGACCGCTTTCGCAAGAATGAGATTTTTGTTCCGGAAGTGTTGATTGCAGCGAGAGCCATGAAAGCTGGGATGGAGGTTCTACGGCCGGCTCTGGTGGCCTCCGGCGTTCGTGCCCGCGGTAAGATTGTGATGGGTACGGTGAAAGGCGACCTTCACGATATCGGCAAGAATCTGGTTTCAATGATGCTGGAGGGGGCTGGCTTTGAAGTGATTGATCTGGGTATCAGCGTGCCGGCGGAGCGCTTTGTGGAGGCTGCGGAAGAGAATATGGCGGACATGGTAGGGATGTCCGCGCTGCTTACCACCACCATGCTCCATATGCGCGAGGTCGTGGAAAAGCTTCGGGACCGTACTGGTGGGCGGGTGAAAGCGATCGTTGGGGGCGCACCCGTGTCCCAGAGCTATGCAGATGAGATCGGCGCGGATGGCTACGCTCCTGATGCCACTTCAGCCGTGGAACTGGTGAAAAGCATATTGCAGGCGAACACAGCCTGAGCATTTCTCAGATGTTTTTTGGTGAGCTGTTCCGCACAGACGGGAATATTTTTCCCAGTCTTTTCTGTCAGATGATCTGTTCTTAAACCCGTAGTTTTCCCGGTACCATTTTGCTTTGATTGGAAATGAATGCCGCCCATCAGACCGCGTCCGGGTTTGTAGGAATAATGGGTTTAGATCCTTGGGCTCTCCAGCAGGCGGTGATTTCCGCCGGCTGAAGCTCTCTGCCCGTGAAAAGCTTGGCTCGGTACCTGTCTGTGTCAGGTTCTTCTCTCTGTGAATAGAAGATCGACCGCGGTTGATCCATCCTGTGGCTGTCCGTTCTGGGAGTCGCTTTTTCTTTTTCAAGAAAATTCCTTGTGTTTTTCCGAAAACTTTCTAACGTAAAATGATGAGAAACCAAAGGAATCGGACGATGTGTGCACAACTCACCGGCAAGCAGATTTTTGAACATTATTCGGAGTATGTCTCCAAGGGTAAGGTCGATTTTTTTCGGAAATTCCGCATGGATCTTGTAATGGCGGAACGCGAGGGAATTCNCTTTCGNGGCAAAGATGGCAGAGAATGGATCAACTGTCATTGCAACGGCGGCGTTTTTAATCTTGGTCACCGCCATCCTGAGGTCATGCGTGCGGTGCGGGAGGCCCTGGAGAAATATGACATCGGCAACCATCATTTGATCAGCGAGCCGCGCGCCCTTCTGGCCCGGAAACTGGTGGAGCTGGCACCGCCGGGGCTGGCGAAAGTGGTTTTTGGCGTAAGCGGTGGCGAAGCGATCGATTTTGCCATCAAGCTGGCGATGGGAGTTACAGGTCGGCAGAAAATTATATCCGCCCGTGGAGGGTACCATGGGCATACGGGTCTGGCACTGGCGGCCGGGGAGGAACGTTTCCGGAAGCCTTTTCATTTCTCGTTGCCGAATTTTATCCGCGTTCCGTTTGGTGACATAAAAAGCCTGGAATCGGTGATTGATGATCAAACGGCTGCCGTGATTCTGGAACCGATCCCGGCGACGCTGGGGATGGTGATCCCGCGCGATTCGTACCTTCCGGCCGTGAGGGAGCTTTGCAGCCGCTACGGTGCCCTGTTTATTGCCGATGAAGTGCAGACCGGACTGGGCCGCACAGGGCGGTTCTGGGCAGTGGAACACTGGGAGGCCTGGCCCGACATTCTGGTGACCGGAAAAGGATTGAGCGGCGGCATTTATCCCATCACAGCCGCGATTTTTCGTCGGGAATTTGAGCGGATTTTCGAAGAAGACCCTTTTGTTCATATTTCCACATTTGGCGGGAGTGAAGTGGGGTGTTTTGCTGCGCTGAAGGTACTAGAAATTTCCTCACAACCCGGGTTTCTGGAACATGTCCGTCACATGGCTGAGCTCTTTCGCCAGAAGCTGGAAGCGCTGCAGTTCCGGTTCCGCCGTAAGCCATTTGAAATCCGCCAGAAAGGGCTGATGATGGGGCTGAAATTTCCGGATGAAACGCAGGGGATGGGCATCTGCAAATTTCTGTATGATGAGGGGGTATTTGCCGTATTTTCCGGAAACGACCCATCGGTGCTGCAGTTTCTGCCGCCACTTATTGTCCAGGAAAAAGATGCGGTTGAGATCATCGACCGCCTGGAAAGAGCCCTTCATACCATGTACGGACTGAAAGGAAGGCTTCTCCTCACGGCCATGAAAGTTTTGACCTAATCTTCCAGAATGAAACGGCAGGAGGCATGCCCGGATTTATTTTGGACGAACTTCTGGTTTTAGGTGAGGAACTGGACCGTATTCTCTCGAAGCTGCGGCATGCTGCGGTTCAAAAGGGGACCCGCGGGAGCGGCAGCGTGGTGGAAACCTTCCGATCTTTGCTGGAAAAAGCAAATTCGCTCTTTCAAGACGATGGCCGAAGGCTGGAGGAGGAACTGACGGTTGTGTTCCTCCGCAACTTCCCTCGGCAGCAAGCTTGGCAGCTGATACACGGAGCGGATGGCATCCGCCAGACCGTACGGTACCTGGTTCACGGAAAGATGGAAGCCACAGTGGTTTTGGAATCTCCACGGCGTATCCTTTTTGCTGCGGCGCGCCTCCGGAAAGAACTGGAGCAAATAAAACGGCTTCTCCGGACGGACGGCCGAAATCCGCTGGAGATGGACATTCTTGGTTACGGTGAAATCTCCACGGTAATGAAGCCACGGGGACGGTTCTCCAGACTGCCTGCGTCCACTCTATGCTCATCGCCCTGGGTTTACAAACGGATGCCCATTTTTCCAAACATGGAGTCGGCCCGCCACTATATCCGGGTTTATGAAGAGTACCGCCGCATCCTGAATGAAAAAATTGGCCTTCGGGTTCCGGTGCAGGCCGTGCAATTTGTGGAACGGGAAGATGGGCGCGTATCCCTTTATGCTTTGCAGCACCGGCTGCCCGCCCGAAGCGTTTGCCACAAACTCATTCACCATGTGGACGATGACACGGGAGAGGCCCTTTTCCGCCGGATTCTGGAGGAGTACCGGAAAGTCTGGGCTTTCAATGACAAAAACAGCGGCATTCAAGTTGGGCTGGATGGCCAGATCTCAAACTGGGCTCTGCCTGAAGATCCGGGCCAGCTGCCCCCCAGAACCGTGGGAAAATGTTCCATCTTTTATCTGGATACCGGAACGCCTCTGTTCCGCATTGATGGCCAGGAGCAGCTGGAAACGGAAATTTTTTTGAAAAATTCGCCTTCCTTTCTTCGGTGGATTATCCGCCAGTTTTTTCTGCAGGATGTGCTGGACCGTTATTACGATCTGCGATCTGTGGTCCTGGATGCCATAGCCAATTTGTACAAGGAGGGAAAGGCGGAGTGGATTCCTCGCTGGATTGATCTGGCCAATTCGTGGTTTGAAGCCTGCTGGGATGCATCCGTTGAGCCGCTTACAGAAAGGGAAGTGCGCCGGTATTACCGCGAAGATGCGTTCATCTGGCGATTTTTTCAGGCTTCGAGACGGATCGACCGTTTTATCACCGAAAAAATACGCCGCCAGCGCTACGAATTTCGCCTTCCGGGAAAGATCAAGCGGTAAAATCTTTGACCTTTCCAACCAACCTGCAAAAAAATTGGCGACAAATGTTCTGCATCGTATCTTAATGCTAAACCGGGCGAATTTGGGATGGGGCAGAAAATGACCGTGCGTCTGTATTACGATGACAGTTACCTTACAGAATTTGAGGCACGCATTGTGGAGCAGTACCGGCGCGGTGATGCGTTTGCAGTGATCCTGGACCGGACGGCTTTTTATCCAACGTCCGGCGGTCAGCAGCATGATAAAGGATGGCTCAACGGAAAACCGGTGCTGGATGTGGTGGAGGAACGGGACGAAGTGCTGCATCTGGTGGAAGAACCGTTTGTGGAGGAAGTTGTAAAAGGGCAGGTGGATTGGGAGCGGCGGTTCGTATTCATGCAGCAGCATACGGCGTTTCACATTCTTGCCCAGAGTTTTTTGCGAGAACTCCGGGCTGAAACCCTTTCCTCCCATTTGGGAGAAACGGTTTCCACCATTGATGTAGATCTGGAATCCATAGACTGGCAGCAGGTGAAAAAAGTAGAGGAACTGGCGAATCGGATCATTCAGGAGAATCGGCCTGTCCGTGCCTTTTTTGTTGAACCCGAGAAGCTGGAAGAAATGCGCCGCCTGCGCAAGTTTCCGGATGCGGCTTTTGACCGGGTCCGCCTGGTTGAGATTGAAGATTTTGACCTTGACCCTTGCGGTGGAACCCATGTGCGACGTACCGGCGAGGTGGGAGCTGTAAAAATAATTGGCTGGGACAAGGTGCGAAGAAAAGTCCGCCTGACATTTCTTGCGGGCCGCAGGGTCCTTCCAGATTACCAGCGCAGAGTGGAAATCCTCCAGCGTCTGGGTCAGTTGCTTTCTGCGAAGCCAGAAGAATTGGCGGAACAGGTGGAACGGCTACAGCACGATCTGAAAGGGCGAGAGCGGGAGATCAGACGCTTACGGGAACGGCTTACCGAAGCAGAAATCGACCGCCTGCTTTCTGCGGTTGAGAAAAGCTCCGATGAAGTCCAGGTTCTGCGTGTGGAAGGATTCTTCCCAAAAGAAATTCGCCGGATGGCTCTTACCCTGGCTGGGCGGCAAAAATCTGTGTTCGTTTTGGCACAGAAACCTTTACCGGGATATGCTGTTGTCGCCCGTTCCGATTCACTGCCGGTGAACCTGCGCCAGCTTCTGGATGGGATAAGGCAGAAGCTATCACTAAAAGGTGGAGGGGCGGAGCATTTTATCGAACTGGCTGAAATTACAGAGGAAAAACTGGAACAACTGGCCGGGGCCATTCGCCAGCAGCTGCAAACCATGCTGTGAACAAAGGAAGAGGTGAACCATGGTTGTCAAGCATGTCTCCGAGGTGCCCAACAATCCGGTGGATATGTCCGGCGCCGAGAAAGTTCGGATGAGGTTGCTCATCTCGGAAGAGGACGGTGCGCCCAATTTCCGCATGCGCCTTTTTGAAGTGGAAGAGGGTGGATGCTCTCCCTATCATTCCCATCCATACGAGCATGAAGTTTTTGTGCTGGAGGGTGAAGGGATGATTCGCAGCCGGGAAGGAAATCAAGAATTGAAGCCGGGGAGTGTGGTGTTTGTCCCTCCCAATGAGGAGCATCAGTTTGTCAACCGCGGGAAAGGGGCGTTTAAATTCATCTGCCTGATACCGCTGCAAAAACCGTGATGCCGGTGCGAATCAATCTTTGAGCTCTGCTGCGCTTTTCCTGGAGCGGCCACAGAACCGTGTGTCCGGGTTTTTCCTGGGATTGAGTCTGGCCCGACTTTTACTCTTTTTCGGGCGTGCAGGATAAATTGCCGGGGCGTTCCCCGCTCAGGGCCTTCCCGTTCGAAAAAATGAAGGGGGATGTTGCTTAAAACGCATTCAGCTGCAAATTTTTATCTTTTTTTGAAACCAGCTNCCCACCAATTTGTAAAATACATAGTAGGTTCCGCGGAAAAGATGCGATGTGTTGTGCGGCCGGAGCCAAAAGTTTACGGAAGGCGGATCCAGCCGTTTTGACGAAAATTTAAAAAAGAAGCACTTGACATTTTTGCAAATGCGGCTATATTGTGGTGTAGAGCAGAATGGCACAATATCTTGTGGGGAGATTTCCTGTTCGCATTCTTTGATGGGGCAAATCCGACGCAAAAGAATTGATTTTGAGTTATTTTTGCGCTATATTTTTTTTGAGATTTGGTATCAATATGGCTAACCGTGCTGATTGATGAAAGGAGGCGAACGTGTTTTGGGAACGCATTGACGATCTCGAAGCATTGCGCATTGCCATTCAGGCAGAGATGGATACCTACCGCTATTATGTGGAGGCGATGAAGAAATTTACGGACAGAGAGGCCAAAAATCTTCTTGCTGCATTGGCGGAGGAAGAGAAAAAGCACCGTAAAAAACTGGAAGAAAAGTATGTTAAACTTTCGGGGAAAAGGCTTTTGTATTTGAACCTTCCTAAGAGGCGCCGGATTGGCAAGCCGCTGGATCCAAAAGCCACGGTGCTGGATATATTGCGTGTAGCCATTGAAACGGAACGCGAAAGCCAAGAATTCTATGAAAAGGCGGCACAGCGCACGCTGGACGCCAAGGGGAAAAAGATGCTGGAAGAACTCGCAGAAGAGGAACGGCATCACGCGGAACTTTTGGAAGCGGAATACCGGGTGCGGTCGAAATCTGGGACCCAGTCGGCAGTGAAAGCGGAAAAGGTTTCTTGAGGAACCTGCTCTTTCCGGTAGTCAATCCGTCGGGAGCACATCTTTTGGTGGAACGGGGTTAGAAGAGGAAATTGTTTTGAAATGAGGTGGGAATAGATGGCAGAAGGATCGGAAAATTTGCTCGGTGCGCATGTTTCCATTGCCGGGGGAGTATTCAATGCCATTGCCAATGGGGAGCGGATCGGTGCCAATGCCATCCAGATCTTTTCGAAGAATCAGACCCGGTGGGTGGCGAAACCGCTGAGCGATGAGGACGCCAAAAAATTCCGCGATGCCTGGCGGCGTTCCGGGATCCGCGAAGTGGTGATTCACGACTCCTACCTCATTAATCTTGGGTCGCCGGATCCGGATCTCCTTAAAAAGTCCAGAGAGGCATTTCTGGATGAAATGGACCGCGCTGAAAAGCTGGGAGTCCGATGGCTTGTGTTCCATCCCGGATCGCATATGAATGCGGGAGAAGAAGCAGGGCTGACCACCATCGCGGACAGCCTAAACTGGCTCATCAGCCAACGGCCGGCATACAAAGTCCGCCTCCTGCTGGAAACCACAGCCGGCCAGGGCACCAACCTGGGCTATACCTTCGAGCAGCTGGCTTATATCTGGGATCGCGTGGAAGAGAAATCCCGGCTGGGAATTTGCCTGGACACAGCCCACCTTTTTGCGGCAGGATACGATTTGCGATCCGAAGAAGCTTACGAGGAAACCCTTCAAAAATTTGACACCATTCTCGGCCTTCAAAACCTGTATGCGATCCACATCAACGACTCCAAAAAGGATCTTGGTTCCAGGGTGGACCGCCACGATCATATCGGGGAAGGGCTTCTGGGGCTGGAAACCTTCCGCAGAATTGTCAACGACCCGCGCCTTAAGAACATTCCCAAACTTCTCGAAACGCCCGGAAAGGAGGAGGACTTTAAACGCAACCTGGATCTGTTGAAGAGCCTGCTGAACTGAAGTCCTCTGTCTTGCCGGAGGCTTCCGGGATTTTTATTGCTTCAAATTCAAAAATCCTTTAATTTGGTGATTGCCTATTCCTAAAAAAAGGATGGGAGGCCCATGGTTTACGTAACCCGTGTAGTTCATTTTTCTGCTGCGCACCGCCTTTTCAATCCTTCGTATAGTGAGGAGAAAAACGAAGAGGTGTTTGGAGTCTGCAACAATCCTCTGGGGCATGGACATAACTACCGGCTTGAAGTTACCGTACGCGGTCATGTTTCGCCGGAAACCGGAATGGTTATCGATTTGAAGAAATTAAAAGATATCCTCGAACGGGAAATTGTTCAGAAGGTTGATCACAAGCATCTGAATTACGATGTGGATTTTCTCCGCGACGTGATTCCAACAGCGGAGAATCTGGTACTGAAATTCTGGGAAATTCTCGAAGACAAGATTTCTGAGGGCGAGCTGTATGAAATTCGCCTGTACGAGTCGGATAACAACTTCGTTACTTACCGCGGAGAATAGCAATGAACTCTGTAGGATTTGAGGAAGCGGTTCGGGCCATCCTTCAGCACATAGGCGAGGACCCGGCAAGAGAGGGATTGCGGAAAACTCCGGAACGGGTCCGCCGGTCGTTCGAATTCTTGACGCGCGGTTATAGAATGAATCTCGATGAAATTCTGAACGGCGCCATTTTTACGGAGCGTTATGACGAGATGGTCATTGTGAAAGATATCGACTTCTTCAGCATGTGCGAGCACCATCTGTTACCCTTTTTTGGTAAATGCCATGTGGCCTACATTCCCAACGGGAAGATTGTGGGGTTGAGTAAAATTCCGCGGATTGTGGAGATGTTCAGCCGGCGGCTTCAGGTACAGGAACGGCTGACGAACCAGATTGCCGATACGCTGCATGAGCTGCTGAACCCGCAGGGAGTAGCGGTGGTTATGAAGGCTCAGCATCTGTGCATGATGATGCGGGGGGTAGAAAAGCAAAACACGGTGGTTACCACCAGTGCTATGCGCGGTGTGTTTTTGACACAGCGTTCGACGAGGGATGAATTTATCGAGCTGATTCAGTCACCGGTTGTCCAGTGATGACAGCAAAAGAAGAATCCGGTTTGCGCGGCAAAGTGGCGCTTATTCCGGGAGGAAGCTCCGGGGTCGGGCTGGCGATTGCACGGGCTCTCCTNGAAAAGGGGGCAAGGGTGGCCGTGGCATCCCGCTCGCCTGAGAAGCTCAGGCAGGCCCAGGAGAAATTAGAAACCGGTTCTGTTCCTTTGCTTTTTCACCAGGCCGATATGCGCAGGGGAGAGGAAATCCGGCGCTGGGTTGATGATGTTTACAACACCTGGGGCGCGGTTCATGTTTTGGTTTATTCCACGGGCATTGCACGTTTTGCGCCTGTCCAGCAAACAGATGAAACCCTGTGGGATGACATGATGCGGACCAATGTTGGGGGTGCATTTTTGCTTACACGGGAGATTCTCCGCCGATGGAACCCTCCGGAGCCGCTTCACTTTGTGTTCATAAACTCGGTTGCGGCAGAAAAGCCTTTTAGACAGTGTGCAGCCTATGGCGCCAGCAAAGCGGCCCTCCGCATGTTTGCGGACGTGCTGCGTGAGGAAACGCGCAGGGAGGGGGCCCGCGTGACGACGGTGATGCTGGGAGCGACCAGTACGCCTTTGTGGGATCAAGTTGGTGCTTCTTTTCCGCGGGAGAAGATGATTCCCCCGGATTCGGTGGCAGATGTGGTTGTTTCGTTGCTCGAAAGCCGTGCCATGATGCCGGAGGAGATCTGGATACGCCCTCAGGAAGGGGATTTCTGAGAGAGCTGGACGGAGGAAGGAAAGAATGCGATTGGCTCTGGCGCAACTGAATACAGTGGTCGGGGATATCAGCGGGAATGTAAACCGGATCCGGAGGGTCCTTGAGCAGGTTGCTCCGGAAAAGCCGGATCTCGTCGTGTTTCAGGAACTTACGCTGTGCGGTTACCCCCCCAAGGATCTTCTGGAGCGGCGTGG
>MTOL01000520.1 GCA_002011685.1 Deferribacteres bacterium JdFR-76 | reverse complement strand
ACGCACGCACCTCTTGTTCATCATCCGTAAATTTTCCGATGGTCATCAGTCCGGTAAGCCGCAGATGCGGCATATCCGCAATGGCAGCAACCAGTCCGGGGGTATCCTCGGGTGCGACGCCGAATTTTGTGGGTTCGTCGGATGTTTTCACTTCAACCAGGACTTCCACCTCACGTCCCATCTGTGTGCAGCGCTTCTCAATCTCCTGTGCCAGATGCAGGCTATCTACCGAATGAATCACCTGAAATATTTGAAGGGCACGTTTAACCTTGTTGGTTTGTAGATGTCCCACCATGTGCCAGGTGGCAAGATCGCCCAGCTCCTGATACTTCTGCCAGGCTTCCTGTACCCGGTTTTCGCCGATATGCTCCACCCCGGCCTCAACAGCCGCCCGGATTCTTTCCGGTGGAACCGTCTTCGAAACAGCCACGATCTGAATCTCTTCCGGATTGCGCCCTGCGCGCTGGGCTGCGCGAGCCACCCTCTCTCTAACCTTCTCCCAGTTGGTGCGGATGAAATCCATTATCACTTTCGGCTGTTATCCCCTGAAACCCACTGTCATTTCCCCTGCACTGCATAAAAATCCCGCCGAAGACCCTTCTTCCAGCCGGGCGGNAAAAATTGGACAGACACGCTTTTACGNTTTCCCCGGTTTTTTCCGGATCATGACTCAAATATATAGATCATGCAGAAGATTTACAACAGGAAATGGCAAGGTGTATTCCGGTCACTACGGTCCTTCGGCCATATTTTATTGACTCACGCTTGGATTTTGGTTATTTTTAGGGAAACTCCAAAGCCGGAAATATAAACAGGGAGGACACGAGCGATGCCACTGGTTACAACGAAGGGCATGTTTGAGCGCGCATACAAGGGTGGTTACGCCATTGGAGCCTTTAACGTGAATAACATGGAAGTGATCCAGGGTGTGCTCGACGCCGTAGCCGAAAAAAATGCCCCCTGCATCCTGCAGATTTCCAAGGGTGCCCGTGATTATGCGGGCATGACGTATCTGCGAAAGATCATCGAGGCCGGGCTGGAAGAACACCCCGACCTGGAGCTGGCGGTCCATCTCGACCATGGGCCGGATTTTGAACTGGCCAAACAGTGTATCGATGACCCGATTTTCACCTCGGTCATGATCGATGCTTCCCACTTGCCCCTGGAAGAAAACATCCGCATCACTAAACAGGTGGTGGAATATGCTCATGCTCACGGGAAAGTTGTGGAAGCAGAACTGGGCCGCCTGGGGGGCATTGAGGAGCACGTGAAAGTAGAAGAACGGGACGCCTTTTTAACAAATCCAGACGAGGCGGAATACTTCGTGGAACAGACAAACGTGGATTCCCTGGCGGTGGCCGTGGGAACCTCCCATGGTGCCTACAAATTCAAGGGAGAACCGGTTCTGGCAATGGACCTGATCAAGGAGCTGACCCGGCGCCTGGAGGGACTGCCTCTTGTGATGCACGGTTCTTCCTCCGTACCACAGGAGCTGGTAGAAAAGTGTAACCGCTATGGCGGCAACCTACCCAACGCCCGCGGTGTGCCGGAAGAAATGATTCAGGAAGCGGTAAAATACGGCATCTGCAAAGTAAATATTGATACGGACATCCGCCTGGCTATTACGGCAACTCTCCGCGAATACTTCCACGAACATCCGGAAGTGTTCGATTACCGGAAATATCTGAAACCGGCACGGGAAGCCGTCAAGCAAATGGTCATGCATAAAATCGATGTACTCGGCTGTGCAGGAAAAGCCGTTGTAAACTGAAAGCTCGGACGTTTCTGATCCACAACTACAACAAAGCCCGGAACATGCGGTTCCGGGCTTTTTGCTTCTGTCTCGTCCTTCTCAAAAATCTCCCCCGCACCGCAGTCCGGGGGTTGCTTCATGGAAAAGAGCTCATCCAGACTTTTCCGATTCCCGGCCACATTCACACATCAATGTGAAAGAAATGGCGGATTACCAGCCCGATCAGGAAATTGATCAGCATAACGCCGATACTGATCAGGGCCATTTCGCCAAAACGGTGCCGGAAAGACAGGTCCTTCGCCACGGAAATGTAATAGGTAAAAAAGAAAATAACCAGCAAGGCATTGGCAACGGCCCACCCCAGCGAAAAGAATGGGTTGGCAAGCACGAAATAGGGAAAAACAAGAAACAGTACCGTAAAGATGTAAGCCACGCCGGTATATCCCGCGGCTTTAAGCGGGTTTTTTTCGCCCTCTTCCGATTTAGTAGACAGGTACTCCGAGGCCGCCATGGACAGGGCCGCCGCAATCCCGGTAATCAGTCCCGCCAGAGCCACAATGTGGGTATTCTGGAGCGCCAATGTCAGCCCGGCCAATGCCCCCGTTAGCTCGACCAGGGCATCATTTAGCCCCAGCACCATGGAACTTACATAGCGCAAACGCTCCTCATCAAGCAGCGATATCAGGTGCTGCTCATGGCGGTCCTCTGCCTCAATCAGCTCCTGCACCTGAGGGATGTACTGCAAAAGCTCGCCGTAGGTTTTTTCAGCGCGCTGTTCCCCCTTTTCCATNAGCTTAATGCCAAATGTAATGCCGAATATTCGCGCCAGAGCGGTGTAAAAAACTATTTGCAGCCGTCTGGGACGCACCGATTCCCCCAGAAGCTCCTTCCAGAAATCATGGTGTTCCAGCTCCTCATTCGCAATTCTTTCCAGCAAGGTCCGCATGTCCGGATCTTTCTGGCTGGCTGCCAGTTTCCGGTAAATGTGGTACTCCGTCAGCTCAATCTGCTGGGCCATCCGGATTTTCTGCCGGATCTCTTCGGGTAAACTACGAACAGCATCTGCCGAAACTTTCGCCGTATCTTCCATCTCACAGCTCCTCTTCCATATGGTGCTTGATGATCTTTGCCTGAAAAATAAACACCACATCCTCCGCAATATTGGTCGCCAGATCGGCCACCCGCTCGAGATTTTTGCTAATGTTGATCAGCTCAATCGCCCGCGAAATGGTCTTTGGATCTTCCATCATGTAGGTGATCAGCTCCCGGATGATTTCGTCGTTCAGTTTGTCAACCTCGTCGTCCATTTCACACACGTGCCGGGCCATTTCCGGCTTCTCCTGAACCAGCGCATCGATGGCACTGCGCAGCATTTCCTGGGCAATCTGGGCCATCATCGGAATGCTGATCAGCGGTTTCACCGGTGGTTTGTCAGCAATCTTCTGCACCGACTGGGCGATATTTACTGCGTGGTCCGCAATCCGTTCCAGGTCGCTGTTGATCTTCAACATGGCGGTCAGCATCCGCAGATCAATGGCCAGCGGCTGCTGGGTCGCGAGAAGCCGGATGCATTCCTCTTCAATTTTAACCTCATAAAGGTTGATTTCATCGTCGCGCTCAATTACTTTCCGCGCCAGATCCATATCCCGTTTTTTGGCAGCCAGAGTGGCATCTGCCACACTTTTTTCGGCCAGGGCTGCCATGCGCAACAGGTCCCCCTTCAGCGCCTCCAGGCTTTCCTGAAATTTCTTGCGTTCAACCATCGGCCATCCACCTGTGTTTTTCTGCCGGTTTGCCCCGCCCGCCGCTTTTTAGCCAAAACGGCCGGTAATGTACTGCTCGGTTAGTTTCTCCCGCGGGTTAGTAAACAGGGCATCTGTCCGGTCAAATTCAACCAGCTCACCCATCATCAAAAAAGCAGTATAATCGGAAATACGCGCCGCCTGCTGCATGTTGTGGGTTACAATGACGATCGTAAATTCTTTTTTAAGCTCAGTGATGGTTTCCTCAATCTTCCCTGTGGAAATCGGGTCCAGGGCGGAAGCCGGTTCATCCATGAGGATGATTTCGGGCCGGTTGGCCAGGGCCCTGGCAATGCAAAGTCGCTGCTGCTGACCTCCCGAGAGATCCAGTGCCGACTGGTGCAGGCGGTCTTTCACTTCATCCCACAGATCGGCCTGGCGCAAAGCCCTTTCCACAATTTCTTCCAGCACTGCCGGATCCCGTTCTCCGTTCACTTTTGGACCAAAGGCCACGTTTTCCCAGATGGACATGGGAAACGGATTGGATTTCTGGAATACCATACCCACCCGCCGCCGCAGGGTTTCCAAACGGATTCCCTCCCGGTAAATATCCTCCCCATCCACAAGCACCTTTCCGGTGAGATAGGCCCCGGGAATCAGATCGTTCATCCGGTTGAAACATCGCAACAGCGTGGACTTTCCGCATCCGGAAGGGCCGATAAATGCCGTCACCTGCCGACGCGGAATCTGTATGGAAATGTTTTTCAGCGCACGGTTTTCCGGACCATAAAAAAAATTCAGATCGATGGTTTCAATCGCCACATCTGAAAAAACCGGTTTTTTTCCGGTCCCGGAAACCTCTCGGAGGCCGGTCTGGATATCCATGTCCTGTCTTTGCGCCATCCTCCTCCTCTCTTACTTTGCTAAAAAGTAGCCGTGCGATACCGTTTGCGCAAGCGATTTCTCACCACAATGGCGATCAGGTTAAGGGCCACCACAATGGTAATCAGCAGAAGGGCCGTCATGTATACCATGGGTTTGGCCGCCTCCACATTGGGAGACTGAAACCCCACATCGTAAATATGAAATCCCAAGTGCATAAATTTTCGGTCAAGATGCAGAAACGGGAAGGTGCCATCGATGGGCAAAGAGGGTGCCAGTTTGACCACTCCAGTAATCATCAGCGGTGCTACTTCTCCCGCTCCGCGGCTGATGGCCAGAATTAACCCCGTAAGGATCCCAGGGGTCGCGTTTGGAATCACGATTTTGCGGATCATCTGCCATTTTGTGGCGCCCAGGGCCAGCGCACCTTCACGGTTGGCCCGTGGAACAGCAAGCAGGCCCTCTTCTGTGGCCACAACAACCACAGGAACTGTGAGCAGCGCCAGAGTTAGCGAAGCCCACAGGATGCCGCCCGTGCCAAAAGTGGGTTCCGGCAGCTTCGAGCGGAAAAACAGCTGGTCAATGGTGCCACCAACGGTGTAAATGAAGAATCCCAGCCCGAACACACCATACACGATGGAAGGGACCCCTGCCAGATTGTTTACCGAAAGACGGATGAGCCGGACGACGGGCCCTTGAGGGGCATACTCGTTCAGGTAAAGGGCGGCCAGAACCCCGAACGGCACTACTGCAATGGACATAATCATCACCATCAGTACCGTACCGAAGATAGCAGGAAACACCCCGCCTTCGGTGTTGGACTCCCGCGGCCCGGCCGAAACAAATTCCCACAGTTTGCCACAATAGTATTTCGACTTCTGCCATACCGACATCCGGTTGGGCTGGTAAAAGCGGATAACCCGGTGGAGCGGCAATTCCACCGCCTGGCCTTCCGCTGTTTGCACCGTAACCACAAGTTGTCGGTTACGCGCTTCCAGGGTTTCCATCCGCATCTGAAGCTGCTGGTAGGCCGGCGCAATTTCGGCCTCCAGTCTATCCACTTTCCNCCCCAGGTCCTCCAGGCGTTGTNTCTCTTCTGGCGAAAGTTTTCCCCCGCGGCTTTCCAGTAGAGACAGTTCCCGGTAAAGGCGAGAAATCGGCCGCAGCAGGTCGTTCATTCTCCCCTGAATTTTTTCGATCTCCCTCCAGTTCTTCCGGGCCTGGCGGTGAGCTTCTTTCATTGCTTCCAGATCGGGCGGCCCTTTCTTCCCCGCAAGCGCCACCGGAAAGCCGAAAAAAACACCGTATTCTTCCCTTTCAAAAGCAGTGGCATCCGGCTCCCTGACAATGCGCAGGACATCCCCTTTCTTTACCCACAAAAAGTCCCTACCATAGAGATCCCGGTTACCAACTCTGAGTTTTATTTCGGGAACCTTTACCTGTTCCCCCATCTCATTGAGCTCCCGCACAATGGCTTTGCCGCGGATTTCGCCCAGATAGCGTGTCCCATCCTTCATCTCAACCAGCACAAGGTCAGCCGGCCAGAAGAATCCCAATCCTTTTACCAGAATCACCGCGATCATAAACACCACCATCCCCAGCGATAAAATCAGGGCCATGCTGGTGGTAAAAATGTAGGCATCGCCTTTTTGTCGGAAGTAGTTCATTCCTGCCATTGTCTAAAATCTCGCGTACTTTTTGCGCAACTGGTCCCCGACCACAGCGGCCACTGTGTTAATTACAAAGGTGAAAAGAAACAGAAGCAGTGCTGTAAGGAACAGAACCCGGTAGAGGGTTCCTCCTACGGGTGCTTCGGGGATTTCTACGGCAATACAGGCGGACATGGCGCGGAATCCGTTAAAAGGGTTCAGGTCCAGGATGGGTGTGTTACCGGTGGCCATAAGGACGATCATGGTTTCGCCAACCGCGCGACCAAACCCCAGCATAATCCCGGCAAAAATGCCCCCGGAAGCAGCCGGTACTACAATATGTCGTACTGTTTGCCAACGGGATGCTCCCAGCGCCAGCGCCGCTGAGGTGAGGGACGCCGGAACGTTGGACAGTGCATCTTCGGCCATGGTAAAGATAATGGGAATCACAGCAAAGCCCAGAGCAAATCCTACTACCAGGCTATTACGGGTGTCGTACTCCAGCCCCAATACATCCCCCAGCCACTGGCGGATGTCCCCTGCAAAGAGCGATGCTTCTACCGGCCGGGCCATGGCAAAGGCCAGTAAAAAGGCGGCCGCCACAAAAGGCAGCGCATACAACAGCTCCCAGCCCTGGGGAACCGTAAGTCTGCGCCGTTCCGGCACCAGACGCCAGATTAGCACGGCAGCAAACAGCATAAAAGGAAACAGAAAAAAGAGCAACAGAATGGCCATCAGGTGCCGTTCAAACAGCGGCGAAAAATAGAGCCCCGCTAGGAAACCGATCACCACGCTGGGCAGAGCGGCCATAATCTCTACCGTAGGCTTCACCACCTGTGCCAGCCGTCTGGGAGCAAATTGCGAGACGTAAATGGCCGCAAGGACAGCCAGCGGCACCGAAAACAGCATGGCATAGAGGGTTCCTTTGAAAGTCCCGAAGATCAGCGGTACCAGGCTCAGTTTCGGTTCAAAGTCATCGGTCCCGCCAGTGGATTGCCACACAAACTCCGGTCCCGGGTAGCTCTCATACCAGACTCTGCCAAAAAGGGTTTTCAACGTCACCTCCGGATGCGGATTGTTCAGCCGGAAGATAGCCAGCCGGTTTCGACCGTCTACGAGCAGGATAGCATCGGACTTGGGAGCAAATTGTACGGCCAAAAGCTGCTCCCCCGCGGAGCGGAATTTCGCCTGTGTGCGGCCCGTGGTGGCATAATGCAGCTGCACGTTGCCGCGCCGGTCCACGGTCACGAAATTCCGGTTCCTCGGCGAAACGGCTATCCGCGTTACAGCGGCCGGATGCGGGTGGAACGAACGGATTTTCTGGAAGCGGAACACATTGTCCGGCGTGCGTACCCGGAACCATTCCGAAACCTGCCCGGCCGCATCGCCAACGATCAGGGCCTCATTTCCTATGAGGAAATCCGTTGCGGTGACGGGCTCGTACCCCGCATGCCACCGGTCCACACGATACACCCCGGCTGGATCAGAGAAATCGAACCAGTGAAGGTATCCGGAATTGGTCCCAGCGATCAGGACGTCACCCGCTTCGTTCATAGCCATTGCCGTAATCCGATCTTCTCCCTCCGGACGGAAAAACAGCCCGCTGTACAGAAGATTGCCAAACTCATCCTCTATCCGGTAATGAAGCTCCCCGGCATGGTTCCGCCAGACCCACAATTCATACTCCTCTTCGGTTTGCCGGTAGATCAGCTGCTCGATATGAAGCACCCCTTCGGCGCTGGAGGACTCGGCCTGAAAGAAACGGACGGACTCAACCCGCGGCCTGACAATCCGCTGGCCATTCTGGTAGGTCACTTCAAATCCTACTTCTAGCGAGAAAATCCGGCCCTGACTGGTTCCTGCGGCCAGTCTGAACATTCTTGGGGAAGCCCGGCTAACACTGAGGATTTTCTCGTTTCCATTTAACGGCAGCCGTGCAGCCGGAGCAATTATCCGCTGGATCGAATCCTCATGGACAGCAAAAAACCGGATCTCCCCCCGGTCATTTAGCGTAAAGGCAACCTGCAGGTATTCATCTGACCCTACCATCAAAACGGGAGATACCGGCCCATCAACGGTAAACGAAAGAAACTGGCGTACAGAGGCCGGAAGAGCAAGTGGAAAACTCTGATAGATCAAAAAAAACAGGATCAGCAGAATGATAAAAATGATGCCATATCCGCCTGAGGCAATCACGTAGCGGGCCAGGCGGTCCCGGCGTTCTGCCCGCTTCAGATATTCGTCAAAGCCCCAGTAGGATTTCGCAGCTGAAGCACCTGATTTCTGAGCACGCCGACGCACGGTACCACCCAACCTCCGTCTACCGCAGTTTTTTCAATTCCTTCTCCACCACTTCATACGGGAGTGGCAAATAGCCGTCTTTCACAACAATTTTCTGTCCCTCATAGCTCAAAACGAACTTTAAGAATTCCCGTACCAGCGGGTCCAGAGGCTGATTGGGTCTTTTTACTATGTAGATGTACAGGTAGCGCGAAAGCGGATATCTCCGTGAAATGACGTTTTCGTAGGAGCCGTCGTAGCAAGGCGCTCCCTTCTTTCTGGCGAGAGCCAGTGCTTTTACGCCAGACGTCTGGTAACCGATGCCGCTGTAGCCAATGGCATATCGGTCTTCGGCAACGCCCTGAACCACCGAAGCGGAACCGGGCTGTTCTTTCACCGAATCTTTGTAATCCCCTTTGCGAAGGACNTGTTCTTTAAAGAAACCGTAGGTTCCGGAGGCAGAATTCCGGCCGTACAGGCTGATCCGTTTGTTGGTCCAATCGCCTTTCAGGCCAAGCTGTCCCCAAGTGACAATGTCCGTCGGATATCCGCGTTTACGGGTTTTGGAGAAAATTGCATCGACCTCTTCCAGGGACAGGCAATCAAGCGGGTTGTTTTTGTTCACGAAAACGGCCAGCGCATCCAGAGCAACACGGATAGCCGTAGGTTTGAAGCCGTACTTTTTCTCGAAGGCATCGATTTCCCGGCTTTTCATTTTCCGAGACATGGGTCCAAACTGAGCGGTCCCGGCGATTAGTGCGGGTGGCGCCGTGCTGGAGCCTTTTCCTTCCACCTGAATGTGAACCAGCGGGTAGTACTTGCGGAATCCTTCCAGCCACAGAGTCATCAGATTGTTCATCGTATCCGAGCCGATGCTATTGGCTTTCCCGCTAATCCCCCTTACCTTCCGGTAGTGTGGGATACGTGGATCTACCTCGACGGGTTGGGCGCCCGCCAATTGCGCCGAAAAAACGAACCCCAGCGCAAGAATAAGGATCTTTCTCATGACTTTCTCCTTTTAGCTTCGTACTTCCGAAAATGAAATATAACTCAGCAAGGTTACAGGAAGGTTACAGGCAAGAATTTTCCGGCTCTCCCACTCCAGTAGAAAGCAGCGGGCGAAAGGTGATTTCGAAACAAATCCGGAAGCCGGCCCCTCTGGCAGGAGCCGGCAACCGGTCATTTCCCCCAGATTTTGAGGACGTTCAGCTAAGTCCGGGAACCCGCGAGATCGCGCGGTGATTCGGCTACAGACTACAGGCCGTACTGGCCTTTCACAATTTCTGCGATGCCCAGTTCTTCCAGGCGAGCCACCGGAGCAAGCAGGGTAACAGTGACCACTCCCGGCAACCGGCCGATCTCCACACCACCTGTTAGCGTTACCCGGTTAAGGACCTCCTCCTTGGAAACCCCGAGAAGATCGGCCATCCGCGCTACGCCATTGTCGGTGGCCTCGTTGAGGTTGGCGCCCGTGCCCACCACCTGGATCGGCGCGGCATCCTCCAGCAATTCCTGTCCCACAGAGGCGGCCAGCCTGCGCGCCTGTTCTTTTTCCGCAGCAGAAAGCGGCCGGGCCAGATAGGGCAAATCTTCTACCGGCGGCAGCAAGATAGGTCCTCCCAGCTTCAGCCCTTTGATGACGCGCACTTCCAGCGTAACTTCCGCAGACACATCTGTGGTATGGCCGGCAATCTCTCCATCTCCCTGCATGGCATGAACATCACCAATATACACACCGCCACCCGCTACCTTTACGGGACAGATGAGCACCGCCCCCTCACGCACTGAATCGATGTCCATGTGGCCATCCGTACGCGACTCTTCCAGCTGTTCTTTGGAAAGGGCGTACTGGTGCGGTGCGCCGATCAAAAACTGGCCAAAATCGCCGGCATTGTGCGAATCGGGCATATCTACCGAGGGTGTGGTGCCAATGTTGCCGATAAAAGGCCGGAGACGGGTCGCAACACCCGCAATGTCTGCCGGACGCAGGGCAACAATGGGATTCTGCTGAGAGGCCTTGGGCAGGGCCATAACCCGCGCTGCTTCCTTCGCCAGTTCCTCGGCCACCGCGCTTCCAACCGTTACCCCCACCTGCCGCTCCCTGTCAAACACAATGGTGTAGCCATTGGTGACACGGAACGGATTAACCTCCGCCCCGCATTTGGCACAGCGCACAGCCTCAGGCCCGGTGCCTTCCAGCCGGGTTGGGGGATTCTCTGTCCCGCACTCCGGACAAAAACGGGCCACAAATGGATCGCCCTTATAGCGGCCTTCCACAAAAGACATGGTTCCCGAGGCTGTCGCATCAGAGGTTACGTGAATTTTGCGGATCCGGATAACAATGGCATCTCCCGGATTTGCACCCTCCACCGCCACGGGAGTTGTTACCTCGTGCCCACCGCGGAATGAGGGTGTAATCATAGGTCCCCAGCAGCCAGGAGCCGTCTCAGCAATAATGGTGCCTCCATCCGCTACCGGCCCAGTCATCGGAATGCTCGGCCCCACCAGACCGCCCGTAAATGTGTTTACCCGCACGGTTTCCTGAGCTTTCTGAGACATAACGCACCTCCATTCTTTCTATTAACCCAACCTGCCCTGAAAAACCGTAGCTTCGAAGTTCGGGGATTCCGGGTCCCTTTTCAGACAGTCCGTCTACCCGAAGGAATGGCTATGAGAAAAGAGGATGCTATTGCAAAAATGTAACCTTTACCCCCAATGTAACAATTGCCGCATCTGTCTGCAAGGACTTTGTCACACCTCCCTACCCGCCGGCGTCGACCTGCGCTTGGCCTCAGAACCCGATGAGGTTTTACGCAGGCTCGTCCTCCCGACTTTTCTCTCAATGGCCCAATGGATTTTGCAAGTATCCTTCCATCGCCAGCAGAAAGGATTTTCCACCGGCGGTATAATGTCGTTGACATTGGGGAAAAAATTTTTAAATTTCTGCAAAAAAGGGAAAGATTTTGTTCTGGCAAGCCCAAAATCACAGTTTGTCTCCCGCTTTTTTTTCCGGCAAGGCTCGGAACAGGTTCACCTGTTTCGCAACCCCCTGCGAACCAAAACGCCCTGGTTTAAATGGTGGAGGATGATATGAAACGCACTCTGTCCGTAACCGCTTTTTTTGTTTATCTGGTCAGCGCGGCTTTTCTTTTCGCCGCTGACACAAACCGGTTGACGGTGGATCTATTTCTGGATTGGGAGACCGTTTCAAGCCCGCAAATCTCGCCGGATAGCAAAAAGATTTTGTATATCCGGCGCTGGACCGACAAGCTCAACGACCGCTACGTGAGTGAAGTCTGGATGATGAACATAGACGGGAGCCATAAGGAGTTCCTCTTCAAAGGAAGCAGCCCGGTGTGGTCTCCTTCCGGAGATCGGATTGCCTACCTCGCTGAAGGCGAGCCGAAAGGCAGCCAGATCCACATATTCTGGATGGACACCCGCCGCTCTACCCAAATCACGCACCTGGATATCCGCCCCTCCGGTTTGCGGTGGTCTCCCGACGGCAAACGCCTGGCATTTGTGGCCACTGTTCCCGAAAAGTCCAGAGGAATGGCCATCAAACTTCCAAAACGCCCTAAAGGCGCCAAGTGGGCCCCCGAACCGCGGATCATTACCCGGCTCAATTACCGCCGCGACGGACGCGGGTACCTGCCTTCTGGATATCGGCACATTTTTATTGTAGATGCGGAAGGAGGAACCCCCCAGCAGCTTACCACCGGCCCCTACAATGACGGAACCCCTGTCTGGACCCCGGACGGGACTTACCTAATTTTCAGCGGGTTGCGTATGAAGGATTGGGAATATGCCTGGCGTGAATCGGAAATCTACCGCGTGAATACC
>MTOL01000342.1 GCA_002011685.1 Deferribacteres bacterium JdFR-76 | reverse complement strand
GGATGGACATACGAGCCGTAATCGTAGAAAAGATCCGAAGCCAGCTGCGGCAACCAGTTGGAATGCATAAAGAAGAATTCGCGGTGGTTAATGAAAGCCAGACCTCCTGTATTCCAGTACACAGCCGAAGCATCGTCGGCGAGGGCGACAAACGCTTCTCCCATGCCGTCGGCACGCACGCCCGGAGAGATCAAAAGAAAAAGAACGCCCGCTTCACTCTGGGCATTGCTTTCGCTGAACATACCGGCTGCTACCAGAACCGCAAGCAACCCTGCAAGAATTTTGGTTTTCATCGCTCACACCTCCTATCTGCATAAAATAAAAAACCGAATGTCCTTTCCAAAACCCACCGTTCCGACATTCGGTTTTTCGTGAAAGGAGAATGCGAAACGGTTAAAGGTTTTGGCGTTCATTTTTTGGGTCTCAAATTAAATTTTCTCTAATTTACACTACCGAAAACCTTTAACCAAGGCTAAAACGCATTCTCCTTTCTATTTGTTTCACGGTTGCAAATGCTATTGTAAAAAAAATCCCGGAGATTGTCAAGCTTTTTTGCCGTTCCGGTGCCGGCCTCTGAGTCTTTTCNTTTTCATTTAAATATCGGCATTTTTGGAAACGGCTTTAGCTATCTTCTGGCAATCAAAGGGATTGGGAGACATTCCGTGTATGGACCGGTTCTTCCCGATGCATTGCCCGGTTGAATGGGGATCCTTTCGCTCCTATTGAAGCGGGCAAAGCCATTCTGCTCTCTGGGTGCCAGCGGGGAAGAAACGGGAGAACGCAGGAACTTTCAACAGTTTCCGGGCACATCCTGGGAATCAGGCAATTCGGGAAACGGTGCGGTTATTTTGGTGAAACATTATTTGTTGAATTCGCGGCGAAAAGGCCATAACATTCCAGAGAACTTGTCCGATAATTGATTATGAATCAGGGGCGATATTTGTGACGAAGCGAAGGATATAGGATGGAATTTCATTCTCCACGGATATTAATTGTTGATGATGAAACCGTTCTGCGAAATTTAATCAAGCAGTATCTTGAGAAATTTGGGTATTTCTGTGTCACGGCACCGGATGTCCGCCGCGCTTTGATTGCCATCAATTCCGACCGATTTGATCTGGTCATCACGGATATCCGCATGCCGGAATTTGACGGGACATTTTTACTGAAGGAAATAGCCCAGAGCCATCCGGATGTAGCTGTTATTATGATGACGGCTGTGGACGATACCAAACAGGCCGTCGAATGCCTGAAACTGGGCGCGTACGATTATATTCTTAAACCTTTTGAAATGGAAGCCCTGCGCCTTTCGGTGGAACGAGCGCTGGAACGCAGGAACCTCCTGCGCGAGCGCCAGCTCTACCGCAGCCAGCTGGAAAAGAAGGTGCACGAGCGGACTATCGAACTGGTGCGCGCCTTTGACGAAATTGAACGCACCTACCAGCAGACACTGGAGGCGCTGGTATCGGCGCTGGATATGAGGGAAAGCAGCACGGCGGGACATTCCAAGCGCGCTGTGGAATACACCCGGATCCTGGCTCGAGAGATGGGTATCCGCGGGAATCAGCTGGTGCAGATTACCCGCGGAGCGCTGCTACACGATGTGGGTAAAATTGGCATTTCCGACACCATCCTGTTGAAACCGGCGCCTCTCAGCGAGGAAGAATGGAAGATTATGCGCCAGCATCCCATTATGGGGTATCAGATGCTGAGGGACATTGAATTCCTCCGTCCTTCTCTGGATGTGGTGCTCTATCATCATGAGCGGTACGATGGCAGCGGATATCCATTCGGGCTGAAAGGAGAGGAAATTCCCATTGGGGCCCGGATTTTCGCCGTGGTGGATGCTTTCGATGCCATGACCAGCAAACGCCTTTACCGAGAGCCCATGGATTTTCAGGAGGCCGTTGAGGTTCTGAAAAAGCAAGCGGGCGCCCAGTTTGACCCAAAAATCGTCGAGGTTTTTCTGAATATCCCGCTCACCCGGTTGAAACGGATTTACCAGATTTCTCTCATCAGCTATACCACAAAAGAGGAACCGGATTATCCGCACCTCATCCACCAGCAAA
Organism: Deferribacteres bacterium JdFR-76; assembly: GCA_002011685.1. Classification (GTDB taxonomy): domain Bacteria; phylum Zhuqueibacterota; class JdFR-76; order JdFR-76; family JdFR-76; genus JdFR-76. The sequence goes on along the minus strand of MTOL01000342.1, from coordinate 10,097 downwards.
AGGAAGGAGAGGAAGGAAGGCCGAACGAGGAGGACCTGAAAGAGCGCACCGGCACGTGATCGAATTTCCTGAAAGTGACAAATTCTCCCTTCTGCTAAACAGCCTTTCCGCGGAAATCGGTCGAACTTTCTTATACAAATTCCGATAAGAGAGCCCTTCCGCCGTTTATTATTTTAAACCCACGAATGGTTGCATGACCACGAGCAAAAATCGGTCCGCCCTGATGGTGTGATCGGGGAGGAAAGGAACTGTGAACATCGCTTTTAGATCCTTCCGGCAGCGTCGTTAGATCGGCGGGATTTGCCAGAAGTGCGCAATTGAATGAAAGCCATTTTTACGGTGTGGTGCAAGTTCTTGGGACCACCGGAATTGTCCATTTCCGGAAATGTTGATGGTCAGGGTCGGGCGGGGCTCCGCTATTGGAAACAGATCATCCGTGAGCTGAGGCCGAGGGTCGGATATTCGAAAATGCGAGGGGAATTGACGCGCGGAAAAAGAGGCTGTATCTTTACGGCGCCATTGGACAGCATTTGTTCAGATTTTGAATTTTCTTTTTTTACCGTACTATCGTAACGGGAAGCGTTCGTACCGAGTAGTCTCGGGAGGTGGAGGCATGGTAAATTGGTTTTTTGAAAGGCGGCCCGCTTAATCTGCTATCCGCATCCGTGCTGGGAGATTAAAAAGGGCCATCCCGCAATAAAGACCATAGTTTTGGCTCGAAAATGCAGGACCGGTGGGGATTGGCGCGCAATCCTGGGTATTTCGCAATCATTTATTTCGGCCTTAATAAACGCCGAAAGGCGCTGGCTTCTATTCGGCAGAATAGGGTGGGAGACAATGCGGATCGTGATCAGGTATCTTTGAGTCGGGAAAAACCTCTGCGGGCTGCTGGATATTTTCGTGGAGCCCTTTTGACCTCAGACAGATTTGTCCCTTAAATTTATCGGGAACGCAAGGCGCGGGTATGAATCTGCTCGCGGAAACAAACGTCGCATGGTGGCTGCCCTCTGGTGTTTTCTGAAGGCCGTTTCGCTAATGGAGCAGACTGCTGCCGAGATTCCGGACAGAGGGATCCGGATGTTTTTCATCTTTGGCGGATTTGGAAATCTGCGAAAGCGTCGTGTTCCTGGTCGCTCAGACGCATCAGATAAGACCGGGGAAAGGGTGCATCCCCCCCAACTTTTCAATTTGCTGTTGCGGTAAAATCCCAAGGGTTTTTGGATCGAGTTGCCTGTTGGCGGGCAAATGCCATGGAAAGGGAATGGAAAAACTTCTGGCACAGGCGCTGTGTCCTGTCCCTCAAAATCCAAATGATGCGCCAGCGGATTCAGCCGGCAATTGGACGGCCTGAGGAAAGTCCGGTGCTTTGTGAAAGAAATCTGCAACCTTTTTGAAAAATCTGTGGAGCTGGGGCGCGAAGCAACAGCCGGACGGATTCGGGGATCTCCGGTCAGTTGACTTCAGAGCCAATCAGTCCGGGATTCCCGATCAACGTGTTATCATAATCGGATCTTTTGAGGAAACAAACGATCTTTTGCATGGGATAATCAAGAGAGACGGGTTTTTGGTGTATTGCTGGCAGCGCCATCAGATTCTCTGATCGGGAATGACTTCAGACTCTTCCGCTTGATCATTGTGTTTTTTCAGGAGGCCTCTGGCAAGATAGTGTGTTTGTTCCTTTCCCATGGAAAATCTGCGCCTGTAAGAGAAGGGGCGTGTCCTCTTTTGCCGCCATTACATTCCAAAAGACCCATACCTCAAAACTTTTGAAGCCTCAAAAGACTGGACATCGAAAGACACCGCATGGCAAAAAAGAAAATCCCTTCTTGAGTGATCTGCGGGTGCTTTCATTGGTTTTTTGGATCATCTAATTCAGTGTGCAGCTGTCCTCCCCTAATTTTTTACAAAAATGATGCAACTTTTCCAAACCTTCGTCGACGGTTTGTTAGGGAAGATTGCAGGCGCTTGATTCTGGAGGCCGCAAATGAAACTTCTTTAAAGTCAATTGGCCTTTCCGAAACAATTTTACCCCCTCAAGAAAATGGGTACCCAAAAATGAGGAGGACGGAAAGATGCAGAGGAAGATCTTTTTTTTAGTCTGTTTCTTGCTTCTCGTCGATCTTTTGTCGGTTGAAGCCCAAATTCCTCCAATGATGAACTACCAGGGCTTTTTGGCTGATCCCTCTACTGGCATACCTGTGCCGGACAGCGCTTATTCGATCACTTTTTCGATTTACTCGACCAGCGCAGGAGGCACGGCCCTCTGGTCAGAAACGCAAAAGGTCATCACAAGAAATGGCTTATTTAGCGTTCTTTTGGGGAGTCGTGTTCCGTTGCCGGCAGACCTTTTCGATAACAAGACGCTCTATTTGGGCGTGAAAATCGGCAGTGATCCGGAAATTTCGCCGCGCAGGCAGCTGGTCAGTGTCGGTTATGCTTTTAAGGCGGCCAATGCCGAAATGGTCTCTGGCAAACAGCTGGATGTGAATGACGGACAGGTTAACCAGAGCAGCGATCCGATCAGCTGGTACCGGATCAAAGACATCCCTCCGGGGTTAGCAGATGGAGTCGACGATGTGGGAACCTCCACAGGTGGCGTGTCGCAGATCAATGTAGGTACAGGAATGAATGTCACCAATCCTGCGGGACCCACCGTGCAAATTGGATTGAATATGGGCCACGGGAATAAAATCAACGCGGACATGGTGGATGGAAAGCATGGATCAGATTTCGCCCCGGTCTCTCATTCTCACGATGCGGCAAATATCACCAGCGGAACACTGGACAACGCCCGATTAAATATGGGACACGGGAAGGGCCTGAATGCGGATATGGTCGACGGCAAACATTCGAGCGATTTTGCGACAAGGGCTCACAGTCATGATGCCTCAGATATTACCTCGGGAACGCTGGATAATGCCCGTCTCAACACCGGCCACGGAAACGGTCTGAATGCGGATATGGTGGATGGAAAGCACGCCAGCGAGCTCGGCGCCGACAACCTCGGAAATCACACTGCCACCACCAACCTGAAATTGAACGGAAACTGGCTTTCCGGGGATGGCGACAATGAAGGCGTCTTTGTTACATCCGGAGGGAATGTGGGCATCGGAACAAGCTCCCCCTCCCAGAAACTGACTGTGAACGGGAACGTCTATTCCCTGGGCCTGATGGTTAAGCAGCAGGGGATCNCTTCCGGCGGGCCCATTGTCACGGGGAATCCACCCTCTTCGATTCCCTATGATCAATTCGATATCGTGTCAGGGAATGACATCTGGGCGACAGGGAAAATTGTTGCCAATGGTGACGGGATCACCGGCCGTCGAAACAGCTCCAATCCCGCCGTCGCCGGATTCAATTCAAGCACCGGGCCCGGCCTGTACGGCAAATCCGCCAGCGGGCATGGAGTTTATGGCGAAGTGAGTAATTCCAGTGCGGCCGTGTTTGGCCTGAATAATGGCAGCGGGTATGGTCTTTATGGGGTCAGTAGAGGCGGCTATGGCGTTTTTGCTTCATCCAGCATAACGGCCGGGTATTTCGTTTCGGACAACGGGATAGGAATTTACGCGAAAGGCGCAAAATATGCCCTCCACGCCAGAGGGGACGTGATTATCGAGAATGGGGGCGTATGGGTCAACAGCAAACGTGTGCACGATTTCGCCGAGCCCTTCGAGCTGGTGGACAAAGAGAATCTGGAGCAGGGCGATGTGGTTGTGATTGATCCGGCAAATCCAGAACACCTGAAAAAAAGCGAAAAGGCCTACGATCCACTGGTGGCCGGTGTGGTCTCCTCCCTCCAACAGGCCGGCTTGATCATTGGCGCCCGGAAGGACAATAGCAAAGACAAGCCGATCGCTCTCGTCGGCCGGGTTCTCTGCAAAGTGGATGCGCGTTATGCCCCCATCCAGGTGGGAGATTTGCTGACCACCTCCGATACCCCGGGACACGCCATGAAGGCCATTGATCCGAAACCAGGGACGATCATCGGCAAAGCACTGCAACCGCTGGAGTCCGGCACCGGGAAGATTTTGATCCTTATCTCCCTGCAATAGGGCCAGAAGCGAAAGTGAATCCATGACCAAGAGGAGAAAGCAAAAATGAACATCCTTCAGAAAACTCAGCGCACGGCCCTGTCACTTTCGCTTCTGCTCTCCTGGGGGATCGTTTGGCTGCATGCCCAGCAGGCAGGTTTAATTAGAGAAGTTCTCAGTGGTGGGGCCGGAATGCCATCCGCCTCGGCGCATTACTACCTATTTGATGTCATAGGGCAACCCTCACCCGCCGGGCCTTCGGCCAGCCAGCACTTTTATCTTCAAGCCGGTTTTCTATTTGTTCCTTCCACCCAAATGACCGCCAGCGCTATTTTGGCCTTGCCTTCTGGGGCTTCGGGAGTGAGCGGCTCAATCGTCCAGATCCCTATCTCGGTTACCACCGACTCCCTCGTCAGAAGCGCCCGGTTCGTGATTCAGTACAATTCGGCTGTGCTAACCTTCCAGAACGCCGTCCTTGGCCGGGATTTATCCCCCACCGATTTCTCGATTCAGTTCGACAGCTCCCCCGGGTTCGGTCCTTCCGCCCCCGGGTGTGACAGGAATGTTCTGGTCCAGATTTCATCCACAACATCTTCATTTACGGGAAATGGCCGGGAGGTTGTGGTTCTTGAATTTCTGGTCGGCGGGACGCCGGGAGAAACCTCACCGCTAATTTTTGACAGATCACCGCAACACACCTATCTGCTGACCCCCAGCGGCCGCGGGCTCTACAGCGCCAGTCTCAATTTCCAGGACGGCTCTGTCACAGTCTCTTCAGGGTTCAGTGTTTCGGGATGGGTGAAATACTACACAGAAAACAGGCCGGTTCCCGGGGTCCACATCACGCTGGAATACGTGTTCGGAGGCGGGTTGGACACGGTCACGAACGCCAAGGGACAATATCACTTCGCCAGTTTATCTCCGGGAGATATCCGGCTCTGGGCGCAAAAGAATGATGACGTCCAGGGTATCACCGGAGCGGACGCTTTGCTGATTCTCAAGCATCTTGCTTATCTTTCCGGTTTGACGCCAGGACAGAAGTTTGCGGCCGATGTGACGCAGGACCGTTCCGTCACGGGCGCGGACGCCCTCGCCGTCCTCCGCTATCTGGCCTTTTTCCGCACAAATATTGGTGCAACGGGGACGTGGGTTTTTCAGCCTGATTCGATTCAAGCATCGCTATCCGGCGATCTGGTGGATCAGAATTTCACGGCCTATCTCCTGGGGGATGTTACGGGCGACTGGCATACCGCCACGCTGAACCGAATGGTTTCGCCACCGAACGCCGGACAAGCCCTGGAAAAATCCGGGCAGAACCCTGTCGTTCTTGCCATCCGAACACCCCGACTTTCATCGAAAACGACGGTCATCGTGCCGGTCTCCATCGATCAGCTCGATGTACCCGTTCACACAATCATTTTTACCGTGGAATATGATTCCAGTCAGCTTCGGTTCAAATCCGCAAATCGTACTTCTCTCACGCGCAAATTCCTGTATGCCGTTAACGGTCAGGAAAAGGGGAGAATTCATGTCGCGATGGCTGCTGCCGAAGCCCTGCAACGGCCCGGAGATGTTCTTGAGTTGATCTTTGAACTCCGGAATGNGGCCNNTCTTTCTGAAGGATCACAGATTCAATTCACCCGCGCCTTTGTAAACGATCGTGCCGTGTCCGATCTGGTGAATGACCGGGTTTATCTTGAATCTGTGGATGCGATCCTGCCGGATCGTTTCGAGCTGAAACAGAACTATCCCAACCCCTTCAATCCAGCTACGACCATTCGCTACACCCTGCCGGAAGGGCAGGACGAATACCCGGTGGACATGCTCATCTACAATCTTGCCGGACAAATTATCCGCCGTCTGGAACACGCGAGAAAACCGCCGGGCTATTACACGGTCACGTGGGATGGTCGGGACAAAAAGGGGAACCCAGTGGCACCAGGGATTTACTTTTGCCGCATCCGTGCTGGAAAATATCGGGCTTCAATGAAAATGATCCTGTTGAAATGAAAGAGGAGGGAAAGTTCATCCAGATTGGCGGGCAAGCCTCAGAGGGAAACCGATTCGACTCATAGAATTGCGGAGGTCTGCTCATGCGTAAAAGAATTGTTTTATTCATATTTTTTCTCTATCTGGTACCTTGCCCCGTGCTCTATGCTCAATCGGCGGCTACCCTGGCAATCCCGGAAGTAACCGTTCCACCGGATAGCCTGCTGATTGTACCGATTCTTGTCTCTACAGATTCCGCCATTGGGCTCGCCCAGTTCGTGGTCGAATACGATTCTTCAGTTCTTTCCTTTCGGAACGTCAAAATTGGATCTGATGTACCCGGCTTTTCGGTTAGTCTGACGAATCCGGATTTGCCTTTTGCCCCATCGGCTGGCGGAACGAACGCCAACGTGCTCATTCAGATTTCAGGCGGGGGTGTTTCTACCTTTTCGGGCCAGGATGTGGAGGTGGCTCTCCTTTATTTTGAAGCCGGGCCATCGCCGGGAAACTCGCCCCTTGCTTTCGACCGCCATCCCCGTCACACATTCCTGACCACATACCGCCTCCGTGATTTGGCCGGGGCACTGTTGCAGTTCCGGGATGGGGCCGTGTGGGTCCAGAAAGCCCCCGCTGCTAGCCTCGCATTTCCTGAGATTCTTCATGCAACGGCGTGGACGGACATCTCCGTCCCTGTTACCGTAAGTACCGATTCCAGCATCGCTGAGGTGCAGATCATAGCGGAGTACGATTCCAGTGTTCTCCGCTTCATCACGGCGAGACCGGGGACAGATGCGCAGAACTTCTCTATCAGCGCAATCAACCTTCAACTGCCATTTGCCCCCGCCCATCCTTCTGCCAACCGGAATGTTCTTCTACGTATAACGGCAAGCGGGGGTGAGGGCCTTTCGGGCCACGGCCTGCAGATCCTCGAGTTGGATTTTGAAGTCCGGGGGAGGCCCGGCGATTCGAGCGTTCTGGCCTTTGATCCCGGAAGAGACAGAACATACCTGTCCACTGTACACCAGAATAAGATTACCTCACCGAACCTCGGGCTTCAGCCAGGGGCGATCTACGTCATCGGCGGGTATATTGTGACGAATACGGCAGACAGCGGCAAAGGTTCTTTTAGACAGGCGTTAATCATGGCGAACCTGCATCCCGGGCCGGATACGGTCCGGTTTCAGATCCCCAGAAGCGACCCCGGATTTGACCAGGTAACCGGTACCTGGATCATTCAAGCAGCCAACCCCCTCCCCACAATCTCAGATGAAAGCCTCTTTATTGACGGAGGATCGCAGAAGGCCTTTATCGGCGATGATACCAATCCGGTTGGCCCCGAAATTGTGATTCGCGGCGACGGTTCTTGGAGTGGTTCCGGGCTTGTGGTTCAGGCACGCGGTGTGGAAATCCGTGGCCTTATTATCAACCGCTTTGGATATGCCGGGATCTTCTTTGATGGCGCCGAAGGGGCCATTGTCGATGATTGCTTTATTGGCACCAATGCAACGGCCACGGATTCCGTCCCCAATGCCTGCGGAATCTACCTGGCCAATGGAAGCAAATACGTCCTAATCGGGGATTCGCTGGGCTCTGGAAATCTGATCAGCGGGAACCGCGTGGCAGGGATTATCCTGGAAGCTGCCTCTGAAAATGTAATAGCAGGAAATACCCTGGGCATGGGGAAAACCGCTGATACCCGAATCGGCAATGGCCGCTATGGCATCCTTATCTTGCAAAACGCGAACTTCAACAGAATCCAGAAAAACCAAATTGGTTTCAGCGATTACGGTCTTTATTTGGATCGGGCAAGTTTCAATCACATCTGGGAAAATGAAATCGGTACCGATCGGCAGTGGGAAGCGAACTTTGGGAACAGAATCGCTGGCATTTGCCTCCAAAATGGGTCGAGCAACAACCGGATCCGCAAAAATGTGATCGGTTTTAACGGGAAAAATGGCGTATACATCAGCGGGCCAGCGACCATCGGGAACCATCTTACCGAAAATCGGATCTCTCGACACACAGGACCCGGAATTCTGGCGGCGAATGGCGGGAATATGGAAATCCCGCCGCCAACCATAACAGAAATTTTGGCACAGCAGATCAGAGGCCACACCGGAAGGCACTGGGAGGTGGAAATCTACGCCGATGATGACGACGAAGGCCGCGTTTTTATCGGAAGGTCGGTTGCGGACAGCTTGGGAAATTTCGTGGTGACCTTAACAGCGCCTCTCCCACCATTGCCCTACCTAACCGCCACCGCCACCGATCAGCAGGGGAACACTTCGGCATTCAGCTCGCCCGTCACAGTGACCGACGTGGAAAGGACCAGGGAATCCGGTCTGCCACAGCGGTACGTTCTCCGCCAAAATTTCCCGAATCCTTTTAACCCTCAAACGGAAATCCGATTCGCCGTCCCCGAGCGCTGCTTTGTGGAAATTGAAGTTCGCGACCTCCTGGGACGGACTGTACGAACGCTGCTAAATCGGACCCTCCCCGCAGGAAATCACTCAATTCCCTGGGATGGAAGGGACACCAGGGGAAAGAAGGTTCCCGCGGGTGTTTACTTCATCCACATGAAAACGGCCAAATTCTCGGCGGTCAGGAAGGCGATTCTGCTGAATTGACAGGAACCATGAGAATGCGGATTTCGCAAAAGCAGGTTCCCGTCCGGCAAGCTCAATTACAGAGAAATCCCTTCACCAGAGAAGGAATCTTGGACGGAGCCGTGCACGCGTTTCAAATGGGACGATGCGCCCATTGTAGACGCAGTTTTTGCTCCCTCTTCCGGGCAGCGGACCGGTTTTTTGAGGAGCACGCAGGAATTCAGAAAACTTCCGGCCTTCCAGGCATCCTGAAAAGGCTTCGCCAGTCCTCGTCTCCAGTGAGTTCGACTGGTCCGCATTTCTCGCTAAGTGCAGGGATCTTACCATCTGCAGCCCTTGGCCGCAGACTGATCCGATCCGGCGGATCTCGCCGCGAGATCAATCAATAGAGGAGCAACCAAGATGAAGCGCCTGCTTCCACTTATTTTTTGTGTGTTCTGGGCAACTGCAGCGAGGCCCCAGGTTTCTCTGGAAATCTTGGTGAACCCTTATCCCTCCCCTTATCTGAGCGACTGGGAAAAGCAAACGGAGACAATCCAGTTTCTGATTACGAACGAGGGGAATTCGGACCTCGAGGTAAAGGGTTACGCGCGCCTGATCAGCGATGCGCACGGGGAGATCTTCCGGGGATGGAGCCAGCCGATTACAATCCCTGCTGGTGAAACGGAAACGGTGACCTCCGACGAGGTGGTGGATTATGCCACCGTGGAATACAATGAGGATTTGCGCCAGCAGATTCTCTCCACCGGCCGGATTCCGGAAGGAATCTACACATTGCATGTGCAGATATTCCTTTATGAAGCAGGCCAGACGGAGCTCATGCTTACCGAAGGTGAGGCGGAATTCACAATTCTGGGCTTTGCACAGCCTGCCCTTGTAAGTCCATTGGATGATGAGGTGCTCAGCTCAAGAGATGTGGTCTTTGAATGGGAATCCACCACCGATCATCCCGATTTTGAGGTCCGATACCATCTTCGCATTTTTGAAATGCGCCCGGGACAGACGCCTATCGAAGCCGTTGAAGCCAACCGTGTTTTCTATGAAAAAGAAGTCGTTTCGACTCTATCGTTTCTCTACCCCGAAGATGCGCCGGAATTCATCCCGGGGGTCCAGTACGCATGGTACGTCCAGGCCACCGACATGGACGGCCGCCCTCTCGGTGAAAATCAGGGGAGGAGTGAAATCTGGACGTTCTGGTTCCAGTCCCGCCGGGCTGGCAAACCGGTAGCGTTCGACCAGGCTTTGCAAGAAATTGTGCTGGTGCCCAACCTGGCTGTCCTCGCCGATCTCAGCGATCTTGAGATGCAGGTAGAGGGGGATATCTACACCTTTTCCGGAACGGCCACACTGGACCTGATCGGCCTGCCCGGAAATCCCAGATTGCAGGCCACCGTGGATGCCCTCCAGGTGGATCTGAGCGACCCCGCCAATCCGGTTGTTCTCGATGGCATTGTGGAAGCGGAGGCGCGGG
>MTOL01000499.1 GCA_002011685.1 Deferribacteres bacterium JdFR-76 | reverse complement strand
TATTTTCGGGTAAGGAACCAGGGAAGGTTTATAATGAAAACATAAAGAAATATCTTTATTACATGGTTGAGAAAATAAAGGTTTCAACATCTACTATGAATATAATCATAAATGCCTTAAAGTTTTACTATGGAGAGGTTTTAAAAAAAGTTTATTTATGAAGTGAAACGCCCTAAAAAAGATAAAAAATTACCAGTGATTTTGAGCAAAGAAGAAGTGAAAAAGATTTTGTATACCGCTACAAATATAAAACACAAAGCTATTTTAATGCTGATGTATTCTGGTGGGTTAAGAGTTGGAGAGGTTGTAAGATTGAAGCCAGAAGATATAAAAGCAGATAGAAGATTGATTCGCATAAAAGCATTAAAAGGCAGAAAAGATCGGCATACTTTGCTTTCCGATGTTGCTTTACAGACTTTACGGGAATACTGAAGAAAAGAGAAGCCTAAAAAGTGGCTATTTCGGAGTTGGAATAGAGAAAAACATATGACTGCGTGAACGGTTCAAAAGATTTTTCAAAACGCTTGTAGGAGATCGGGAATTAAAAAAGAGGTAACCGTTCATTCTTTGGGGCATAGTTTCGCTACTCATCTTTTAGAGAGTTGGATTCATTTAAGGTATATTCAAGAGCTTCTTGGCCATAAAAGTTCTAAGACAACAGAAATATATACCCATGTCAGCACAAAAGATCTTTCAGCAATAAAAAATGCACTTGATAGCCTTTTGACAGGAGTTGGAGTATGACCAAAAAAACAAGAATAGCCACCCAGAGGGATGTATATGCGAAAAGTTCGCATATCTTCCCAAAAAGTCGGTATATCCGAACACTTCGGATATGAGTGAGTTATCTGCCATGCAAGAACAGGAAATAATTAAGGTGATACTATGAAGTTATTTTCTCAAAGAAAGGGCATTAAACCAGTCAAATCTGTAATGCAAGTCGATTCTATGGATAGTGAGTTAAGAAATGGTTTATGGAATGCCTTGATTATTTTCTATTGGAATCAAGTAATAAGGTATGCGGATTTTTCACTGCAAAAACATTGATATCTTATTAAAAAGATTATGGCACAATTATTTTAAGTACCCAATTGATACTTTAAGTGATTATTGGCCTAATACATATAAGGAGATAAGAGAATACTTCTTTAATTGCAAGTGGTATGAAGTTTATGATTTTATAGAATTCATAGCCAATAATTATCCTGACGTATATAATGAAGTTAACCCAAAATTTATAGATTTTTGCAATTCTGTTTTAGAACGCGAATTATCCGCTTATCGCTTCGTCGGAGGTAAGATTATACAAATAACCTCAGAAGTAGAAGTTTCCGAAATTGAAGAAGCTTTAGAGGCTTCAAAACCTTTAAAAGCTGTTAATGCTCATCTAAAAACAGCATTGGATTTATTAGCAAACAGAAAGTCTCCTGATTATAGGAATTCGATAAAAGAAGCTATTAGTGCAGTGGAGGCTATTTGTAATCTAATAACGAAAGAGAAAAAGGCAACATTAGGTCAAGCATTAAAGAAAATAGATGATAAAGTCGGTTTACACCCCGCCTTAAAAAATGCATTCAGCAATTTATATGGATATACAAGTGATGCCGAAGGAATACGTCATGCACTTCTTGATGAACCTAATCTCACTTTTGAAGACATAAAATTTATGTTAGTTTCCTGTTCCGCATTCATAAATTATCTTATTAGTAAAGCATCTAAGGCGGGAATTGAGATATGATTTGCACGGCAGATAACACAGCATATGCGGCTCACTTCATTCGCCCAAATTCCACCTTCGGTGGAACTTCGTATATGCTGAGAACTTTGTGCGCAATATTTTATAAGGGGAGTTAAAAATGATCGAAGACAAAAAAGAACATGTTGAAATAAACAAATATTTGAAGTACTTAGAGTCCATATCGGAAGCAGTATCAGAGCACAATATATCAGAAAGAATCAGAAATTTTGCGAAGGAAAAATTCGGTCAAGATATACCCGATATTCTAATTTGGGAACAGATGGTTTTTGATTTTACAGAAAAATATGCTAATGAAAAATCAGGATGGAGTACTTATTTTGGACCTATGTTTGTTTTACCTGACGAAGAAGGTAAAATGGTCGAATATCCCAGCATTCAAAGAATAACGCCAGAGATTATTTCTTATTGGGAGAAAAGAGCCAAGGGATCCACTCACCCCATCTTTAAAGCAAGATATTCTAATTTAGTTTGGGATTTTTCTGAAAAGATAACAGGTGAAAAACCTCATTATTCAATTGCTCAAATTTATATAGATTCGATTATAGAAATAGCAGAGAAAGATCTTCACAAATATAGTGTTGATGTAATAAAAAAGCTAGAAAGAGCTCTATCCCTTGCATTGAGTATCAATGATAAAGAACGAATAAACAGATTGATAGAAACCATAATCTCTTATGAGAAAAAAATCGGAGAAGATGATAAACCAGGATTGTGGGGCTTTTCATATGAATTTCTTATTAAAAACAAAAAGGTGCCAATAAGTGATGATAAAAAGCGGGCTATTCTTACTGATTTGGAAAAAAGGTTTAACAGGCTATTGAGAGGAAATAATCATTGGGCTGCTCAAAGAGCTACGTTATTGTTGTTGGATTATTATTCAAAGCTTGGGGAAAAAGCAAAAGTAAAAGAAACACTCCTAAAATATGGGGAATTGGTTCAAAGACAGGCAGAAAAAGCCTCACCTCTTGTTGCAGGTGCATGGTTAGAAGAATTGTATCATTTCTATTTACAATACGGGATGAAGGATGAAGCAGATAAAATTTCAAATAAAATCAGAGAATTAGGGAGAAAAGCAAAAGATGAGCTCAAAGAAATCAAAATTCCGATAGAAATCCCCAAGAATGAACTTGAAAGATATATTAATTGGTTGACTGATGGTGATCTTAAAACTGTTCTACAAAAGATTGCAGTAAATTACATCCCCAAAAAGGACGAAGTCATAAAACAATTGCAAGACCTTTCTAAAAGGGCTCCAATTTCGTTTTTATTTGCTAATAAAATTATGGATGCTGAAGGGCATCCTGTAGCAACAGTCGGTCCACTGGAAGAAGATATCAATGGCCATATTGTTCTCCAAATTTCACAAAACATGCAAATTAGTTCTATCTTTTTGAGAGAAACTCTTAATACTCTAATAGATAAGTTCAAGTTGACTACTGAAAAGATAATAGATTACCTCTATGAATCTTCCATCTTTGATGAAAGAAGAAAAGAGTTTCTTATTAAGGGTATAGAAGCTTATCTAAAGGGAGATCACGTAGTTTCATTGCACATACTAATTCCTCAAATTGAGGCTATAATCAGAAATTTATCAGAAAAAGTAGGCGTTCCTATTTTAAAACCCTCTCGAACTGGGGGATTTTTCTATCGAACACTTGATGAATTATTACGCGAAAAGGGGATTATAAAGGTTTTAAGTGAAGATATGTGTCTTTATTTTAGAGTTTTACTAACAGATCTCCGTGGATGGAATCTACGAAATGAAGTGTGCCATGGTATAAGTGGGCCTGAACGATTTAATCAAATATCAGCTGATAGGATATTCCATGCACTTGTATGTTTAGCCTTGGTAAAAGAAAAGAGGGATGAAGAATGATTTTAAGCACTGCGCACAACAAGCGGGTATCTGGCTACGCCACTACATGGCTTCGCCCAAATCCTCACTTCGCTCGGACTTCAGATACCCGCAAAACGTTAAGCGACATTTTGCTTGGCGGATATTATAAAGATAGAGGAAGATTAAGCAATGAGTAAAATTGATGAAGTTGATCTTGAAAATGCAGGGGAAGATTTCAAGAGAAATCTTTATCGTTTGCTCTTATTTTATAAGCAGTTAACTCAACTCCTTGAAACTTTCTTTAGCGGATATTTGCTAATGTCCACTGATGAACTTAATAGAAATTACTTACGGCTTTGTAGCAAGATCAAGGAAATCCTTAAAAATCCAAGCTTTGAAAATTTGGCCGGATATGATTGGCAACCATTTGATAATCTCAGGGCTCTTGACTCTGATGCTCCCGGTGTTGAGTGGGAATACGGAGGGCGGCAAATTTGCGGTAACTTCCTTAGTGCTATAGAAGAAGTATTCATTAACAATGGAGAGAAAACGTACCCTTTGAATGATGAGGACCAACAATTATTCGATTCTATTCAAAATTACTTGGAGAGGTATCGTAATTATAAGAGCAGTTACGAAAAGAGATGGTCACAAAGAGTTGAAAAACAAGATGAGGAGTGGAGAAAGAAGCAAGAAAAGCCCCAAGTGGAGATACCAGAATTTGGTTTTGAATTTATTAGAGATGAAGAGATTAAAAATTTACTCATCAGGGATTGGAATGAAGCCCAAAAAGCATTCGAGAACGAATTATATAAAGCAACGGTGGTGCTTTGTGGTACAGTTCTTGAAGCTTTGTTAATTGACGCTTTATCCTGCATTAACGAGGAAGCAAAGTTTAGTTATTACCAAAAGTATTTGGAAGGCAAAAACAAAAGGAATAAACCCCCAGAAATTGAAAATTGGCTATTATATCAACTCATTGAAATAGCAAAGCAGCAAGGTGTTATTACTTCTGATGTGGCTAAACTCTCTCATATTGTAAGAGATTACCGTAATTTGATCCATCTCTGGGCTCAAAAAAGTGAACAATTGCGAGTGGATTCACATATAGCATCTGCTGTAGTTAACCTCTTAACTGTTGCTTATAACGATATTGCGAAGTGGCACATTAAAAGAAGAAATGAGTGAGAATCACCAAGCAAAACGCTTGCCCCTTCGGGACTTGCCCTAGTGGGTCGCCTAAAAGAGCGTATCTGGCTATGGTGCTTCGCACCTTCGCCCAAATCCTGCTTGGCAGGACTTCAGATACGCTCGGAACGTTGTGCGTCATTAAGACAGACCCAATAAAATCATTTAAAATTTCGAGATTAAAAACTAATTCAGGAAACATTTTAAAAATAAATGTAAGATATTTATTACATATTGGGATATTTGTATTACATTTGCAGTATGGAAAATATAAAAATCAAATTAGCACGGGTAGAAAAGGGTTTGTCGCAACAAGACCTTGCTGATTTGGTTTGTGCTACTCGACAAACAATAGGATTGATTGAAAAGGGAAAATATAACCTATCACTTAATCTATGTATTAAAATTGCAAAAGCATTAAATAGGACATTAAACGATTTATTTTGGTATGAAGACAAAAAATAAAAAACCATTCTTAAATATGGACGATAGAAATAAGCAAGTTGCTTATGAAGTAATAGCTGTTATGTATTTTCTTACAATTGTTGCAATGCAAGGAATTGTAAAATTTATAGGCAGTTTGCTCTTGGACAAGAAATGGGTAATTTTGAGGATATTGCAACCATTATGACAATAAACTCTCTATTTCTTATAAGTGCCTTATTATATTTTGGGGCAATTCAGATTAGAAGATTAAAAATAAAGAGCATCTTATTAATTTATGTTGTATTTGCAGTTCTTGGGAGTTTATTTACCTATGCAAAATATAACATTTTCCAAAACCCAGGTTTATCATTTGAGAAATTGTTTAATAAATTAATAATTGTTATTACAATCATTGGGCTAATAATGGGATTTTGGATAATACTTTCAGTATTAGGTAAAAAACGAATTGATAAAGAATTAGAATAATTAGAATAGGTAAATAATGGGAAAATTAAAAGGACGTAAACGATCTTTATTTTTAAGTGCAGTTTTGGTAGCATTAGGAATTACTTTTACAACCATAATGAAAGACAGTCTTGGTTTAGTAGGAATAGTATTTATTGCAGTTGGCGGATTTTTCTCTATTGTTGGAATGAGTAAGAAACGAAAAGAAGATGGAAAGAACAATAAATAACGAACGCGCAACAACGTGTATAAATCATTGGGCAGCAAGTGGTTAAATGAAAATTATAGATATAAATAAAAATTACGGTAAACTGAAAATGAAGTGCCTCGAAATGCCCAACGCTTCATACACAAACCGTTGTCCGAAATTGCCCGAAGCCCCTTATGGAAAATGTTAATATGTTAAGACGATATACGGTGAAATGATGAACAACTGGGCAAAGATAATAATCGGCGATAGCAGAAAAATGATGGAAGTTGACGATAAAAGCATAGATTTAGTGGTTACATCACCCCCTTATTGGCATATTAAAGACTATGGAGTTGAAGGACAGATAGGATATGGACAAAACTTACATGAATATTTAAAAGACCTTTATAGAGTTTGGAAAGAATGCTATAGGATTCTTAAACCCGGAAGGAGGTTGTGTATAAATATAGGCGATCAATTTGCTCGATCCATTATTTACGGGAGATATAAAGTTATACCATTGCATGCCGAATTCATAGCACAATGTGAGGACATAGGTTTTGATTATATGGGCTCAATAATCTGGCAGAAAAAAACCACAATGAATACTACAGGAGGGGCGAATGTAATGGGTTCTTACCCATATCCTCCAAATGGTATGGTTGAGATTGATTATGAATTTATACTTATATTTAAGAAGCCCGGAAAAACTCCAAAAATACCAAAAGATGTAAAAGAAAAATCCAAACTAACCAAAGAAGAATGGAAAGAGTATTTCTATGGACATTGGTATTTCGGTGGCGCAAGACAAATAGAACATGAGGCAATGTTCCCGGAGGAATTGCCGAAAAGACTTATAAAAATGTATACATTTGTTGGTGATACTGTGCTTGACCCATTTTTGGGAAGTGGAACAACTGTAAAAGCAGCTTTAAACCTAAGCAGAAATGCTATTGGATATGAGATAAACGAAAAATTCTTAGATGTAATAAAACATAAGCTGAATTTAAAGGAAAGCTTATTGCAATTTAACAATAGTATACAAATTATAAGGCGAGAATCTAAAATAGATGTTGAAGAAGTGGGTTATATTCCAAGAATCAAAGACGCTAAACCAAAGATTGACCCCAAGAAATTCAATTTCAAGAATGATAGGCTTTATAGAGTGGTAGATATTGTTGATGAACAAACAATCTCGCTGAACACGGGGTTAAAGGTTAAATTTTTAGGGGTTAGAGTGATTAAAAACCGAGAAGCATTAAGATATTTAAAGGATTACATTCTAAAAAAGGAAGTTTTCTTGCGGTTTGATAATAGAGCAGTCTTGGATGGAAATACTGTAGAGGCGTATGTTTATCTTAAAAATAAGATTTTTGTGAATGCTTACTTAATAAAGTCTGGTATAGCCATAGCAGATAGAACAAAAGAGTATAAATATAAGACAAGATTTATTGAATTTGAAAAAGAGGTGAAATAATGGCTAAGGAATGGATATTAAACATGGCGACAAATAGATGGGGACTGAATAAGAAAAACAGCGTTGGACCTGTATCTCAATGGATTCGTGAATGCGGGCCGAAAACAATTAGGGACTGGGAAGAATTTTACTACAACAAACTTGCCGAATTCCTCAGATCTAAAGGGATAAATCTCTCCCCACAGGAGTACATAGAAGACCTTGGTAGAAAACTTTACGTGAAAATCACGGAAGTCATTCAAGCAGAGATTGAAGAAGTAACCGAAGAAGATTGTATCCGGTATCTTTATAATCTTGTAATTAACCGAACTTATGACGGCTATTTAACTGAAATAAAGACAATATACGGGAAATTACAGCGTGATTTAGGCGTTGAAATAAAACCTGCACCAGATGAATGGGACAGATTATATAACGTTGATTTTTACATCCAAATTGGCGACAAATATATAGGGCTGCAAATAAAACCCATCACCTACGAACAAACACCAGAAATATATAGATGGAAAGAATGGCTTGGTAAAACTCATGATAAATTTGAAAAGGACCACAGTGGCAAGGTATTCATTGTTTTCTCAATCAAAAAAGATAATAAAAAAGAAATTTACAATCTAGAGGTTGTAGAAGAAATCAAGGAAGAGATCCAAAAGCTTCAGGGAGGAAAGTGATTATGGGCTTCGGACGACTCTTCGCTCGCTGTCGCTCGCTTCGGTGCTTTTGCACTCGGACAACAGTGAGTATGCGGTTCGCTTTCGCTTACCCAAACCCTTCGCTACGCTCAGGGCTTCGCATACCCGCAAACCGTTAAGTGAAATACTAAAAGAATCCCGTATCTTCATAAATACCAAAAAGTTGCCAGCCCTCAAACTTTCGGTTTTTAAGAAAGAATAAAATAGGACAAAACTAATTTTATTTTTCTTTGTTGGAGATGATTTCTTTATTCCTTATCTCTTGAAGCCATTTATCAATATCTTCTTTTCTAAATCTCCATTGATTAGCAATTTTCACGGCAGGGATTTTTCCTTCCCTTGCCATTTTATAAAGAGTAGATTTTCCTATTTTTAAATATTTTGCGATCTCTTCAAGGGTCATTATAGGAGAATCACCTTCCATCATAGTTTTAACTCCTTTTACGTCTACCAAAGATTGTCATCATTTAACATCACGTAATAATATATAGCAAAGAAAAGCAAAAAATCAAGTCCATTTTCGAAAATTTTCGAGTGGGTATGGGTGAGTTTTCTTCTCATTCTAGAATAGGAGTAAGACGAAATTTTTTTCCTACTTTCTTCCTTGTGCGGGTAAGTCGGAAAGATACTTTGAATGAGTTTGAAACAGCCATCAAGGTGACTCCCTGAATTGACATTTCTTCCAAAATCTGGACAGGTTTTTGATAAGCAAGTTCTGGAAATTCAAGAAATTCAGTATTTACCTTCTCATTTAAAATTTTTACCTCTTTTATAAAAAGTCTTGTCAGAGCCTGCCGGCGTACGGATCATCCGGGTATTCTGGCAAGGCCCGGAAATGCTGTTCGAGGGCCTCCATGACGGCAAGTACAATGTCTTCACGCCAGTGCCTGGCAACGACCTGCACGCCCACGGGAAGACCCGCACTGTCTTTTTCAACCTGTGTAGCAGCAGAGATGGCCGGATCACGGTTTGCCGCCCGGTCACTCTCTTCGCCCGGCCCGACGCGTGTTGCCGCGACCACGCCAGCGGGGGCTCCCAGGATGTTGTACGTAAACGCATAAGAAAGAGCAGGGAAAAGGTGCGTGCTGCTACCGTGGAGTACGGCCGGTAACGCGAATGGCGGGCAGAGAATGGCATCAAAACCCCCAGCGCTCATCGACTGGATAAAGCCGGTCCGGTAACGGTTCCGGGCTTCGGTGAGTTTCTGGTACTCTTCTGCGGACAGTGTTCCCATGTGTTCCAGCATCCGGGCCAGATAGTGGGCTCCGCGCAGGGCCATAATCCCCTGGAGAATTTTCAGGATGAACCGTGGCGTGGTCAGACCCTGGACCATACCGGCCACCTGGGGGATAGGCTTTTCTTTTCCTAATAACCGTTTTAGATCCTTTCCACCGGCGGCGGAGACAGCCTTCAGGAAAATCCGTAGTGCTTCCGCCGGGTCTGGTGGCTGAAAAACGTCGACAGTGGCACCACGGTTCAGCAATGCTTTGGCTGCTTCTTCCACGGCCCGGCGCAACGCCGGGGATGCAGGAAAGAGCCCATTGTCCGTGTAAAATCCGATTCGCAGTGTTTCGACGCGCACAGATTTTGGGTCAGGCCAGGGCACAGGAGGGACCAGATCGAAAGTGGGGTGCAGGGAGGTTTCAGCAAGCACGGCCATGGCCAGCTGGAGGTCGCTGACCGTGCGTGCAATGGGCCCGGGCTGCGGGAGAAAAATCTCTTGTCCGGCATCCAGAAGGCCTGTAGGGAAGTCGTCATTGGTAAGCCTGCCAGTTGTGGGTTTCAGGCCATGCAGGCCGCAGAAATGGGCTGGAATTCGCGTACTGCCGCCGAAGTCGCCTGCCAGTCCCAGTGCGGAACCTCGTGCGGCAATCAGGGCCGCTTCTCCTCCACTGCTCCCGCCTGGTGTCCGCGCCAGGTTCCACGGGTTGTTGCTCCGGCCGTAAACCCGGTTGTCGCTTTCAAATCCTGCAAGAGTCTGAATGATGTTCGTTTTTCCCAGAATAATCGCACCGGCCTGACGGAGTTTCTGTACCAGAGGTCCTTCTGTACTGTACACGTTACCGATCTGGTTGCGGGCACCGAGGGTGGTTTGTGTTCCCGCAACCCGGTACTGCTCTTTGATGGTGATGGGAACTCCATGGAGAGGACCCACTGGACGCCGGCTGGCAAGCTTTTCATCCGCCTGTTTCGCCTGCGCACGGGCTTCGCTAAACAGGGGGATNACCAGCGCATTCAGATCGCCGTTGACTGTTTCAATCCGGCGGATATGGGCCTCAACGGNTTCCCGGGCAGAGAGATTTCCGTGCCGGATCTCTTCTGCCAGTTCGGTCGCGCTTAGAGTTAGAATGTCTTCCATGTCCGGTTCCTCCATTTGCTGGTATCGGTTCCGTTTGCCAGAAAGGGGGATTGGTCCTACCGGCAAACTTTCTTTGAGAGGGGAACATTATCTCCGTTTGTGCCCTCCAGATTCGCAAGAAATTCGCTAACTACAAAAACGGCGTTCATAGCGGACCTGGCTCTTTCGTTAAGGGGTTTTGTTTCGGATTGTGCCGCCGCTGTTTTCATTGGCAAATTCCCGTGCGCGTTACGCCCACATGCCGGTGATGCCCATTTCCCTGAAGTGGGAGGGCCTTTTTTCTGAAACTTGCCGAAGATCCGCGGGAGATACCAGAAACTACCATAGAGAAGTCGGGTAATTCGGCAAATCCCCGGAGAATTTCTCCGTAGTCCTGCGGCTTTCCGGGGCTTTTGGGCTGTTTTCGGCGGCGGAGGAAGTGGGTTCGGAGGAAGGTGGAATTCAAAAGGTCGGTTGTAGCAGAGACTGATTCTGCGCGCCGCTATGCCCGGTCCGGAATTACAGGTTTTTCAAGATACGTGAAAAATTGCAGGAAATCAAAGATATTTTACAGCATCAATTATTTTTTCGGAATCAGAATTTTTTGGAAATTCTCTTCAACTTTTTTTGAGGTTCAGAGGCCTTTGGGTTTTTCTGAAGGCAATCGTCGCTTGGGCGGAAGGAAACATCCCCTTATTCGGGGCGAAATAGGCAGCAAATGGCCGGGTGCGAATGGCGGATCCGGAACGCGGGGTACGGGTACACCATCCGGCTCCTCTCTTTTTGTGAAGAACTGCACCCGGCTTTTTCCTTTACATGTTGTGTGGGAAGTGAAGGATCAAGTAGGGAATGCCGGCCTGTGCTATTCTGGTTCTGCTGCGGCCATCGAATTACCGGATTTTTCCGGTTTTCAGGATCAGAAATCCTGTGATGCCGGACAAAAAAGAACCGACGAGGATGGCCAGTTTGTCCGTGTACTGGTAAAGCTGGTCATTTTCAAAAGCCAGCGAGAGGATGAACAGGCTCATGGTGAACCCGATACCGGTCAGAACGGATACTCCGTACAGCTGTTGCCAGGTGCTACCTTCCGGCAGCTTGGCGAGCTTTAGCTTAATGGCGGTCCAGCTGAAAAGGAAAACGCCCAGCTGTTTGCCAAGGAACAGGCCCAGCATGATTCCCAGTGGAACGGGGCCGAGCATTTGAGGCAGGGACATTTTCCCCAGACTTACTCCGGCGTTTACAAAAGCAAACAGGGGCAGAATAACGAAGGCCACCCAAAAGTGGAGGTTGTGTTCAATCTCCTTTAGTGGAGAGACTGGCCGGCCCTTTTCATCTGAGGCGTTCAGGGGGATGGTAAAGGCCAGGGCCACTCCTGCCAGCGTGGCATGCACACCGGATTTAAGCACACTGATCCAGAGAACCGTTCCAACGATGAAATAGGCGGCTTTTCTGGTTACACCGGACAGATTCAGGATGACCAGGAAGACGAGAGTAAGAAAGGCAATGAGAAGCGATACCCAGGACAGTTTGGCTGTATAAAAGATGGCAATAATCACAATGGCGCCCAGGTCGTCAATGATTGCCAGGGCCATCAGAAAGATTTTCAGGGAGATGGGAACCCGCTTTCCCAGCAAAGAGAGGATGCCCAGAGCGAAAGCGATATCGGTGGCCGTTGGAATGGCCCACCCGTTCACCGCGATGGGGTCGGACAGGTTGAATACCAGGTAAATTCCCGCAGGAGCCAGCATCCCACCTGCTGCAGCAAATGCCGGCAGAGCCACCTGTTTAACGGACGAGAGGTGCCCTTCGAGAATTTCCCTTTTTACTTCCAAGCCAATCAGAAGAAAG
>MTOL01000501.1 GCA_002011685.1 Deferribacteres bacterium JdFR-76 | reverse complement strand
ATGGAGGAATGGCCGTTTTCCGATAGATCCGCGGTACAGGCAGGAGGGCTTCCAGCCGGTTCAGCTTGCGGGCCAACCGGGAAATTTTGGCTGTCGCCTCCCGGTCCCGCACCAGCACAATTCCCTCATACGACGCTTTCAGTCCCAGCAGCCGGTCCTCGTACGTTTCAATCGGACCGATCACGATATCCAGCAGATTCTCCTTCAGATCCATCCAGGCCATGTCGCTGGCAAAAAAATCTCCTGACAGAAGGGCGTCAGCGCGAAGCTTTAGATATTTTCTGAAGAGGCTGTCTTCTGTGGTTTCCGCTGCTTGCCGCAAAAATCCAGCCGCCTGCTCCAGCCATTTTCTGTATACCGTTTCGTAGGGTACGGCTATCAGTTTGTTCCCTTCTCGGCGGATAACCGTATTCATCTTGAAAAATGAATCTTTCACTTCCGGATGGGCTTCGATGTACTGCAGCAGTTCTTCCTTGGTTATGTCCGGGGGATAAAATCCGGCACCGGCCGGTTTTTCGCCACGGCCGATGAAAGGCTTGTCTCCCCCCTGCCGGTCATAGGGCCCGTAGTTAATCATCAGAAAATGTAGATAATCTCTGTCAATGGGGTTGTCCGATTTTTCGAGCGCTTTCCGGATTTCAAGGGCATGCGGAGCGCTCTGCATCCAGAAGATTTCATCAATGGCCTGGGCCGCTTTGACCAGCAGCCGCAATGTGGTCAGGTCGCGGTCCGTTAGCCATTGACGGGGGACCTCCAGCGGAACCTGTACATATTTCGCCAGTTTGGCCCTGATGAAAGATTCATCCATTTTGCGGCTCATATCCACCTTGGAGCTTTTTCCGCAAGAAAAAAACAGCAAGCCAATCAGCCCAATAGTCAGTGCCCTTTGCATTGTGATCCTCCCGATTTGGATGAGTTTCAGGATAAAATGAAATGAAATCCGCCGGGTTTTTCCAGAAAAATTGGGAAAATGACAGCCATCGAGAAAACAGTCCCTGTCGGAGGGGCATGTCCGTGAGAATGTTTTCCCGAAGGATTTGCCGGGTGTGGGTAACAATCTTTCCCGTACCCTCTATTGGAGGAAAATCCGCCCGCCATCCAGACGGAACTCAAGCCCGTCCAAAGGAACGAAAAATGCCGTTTGTGGCTTTTTTCTACAAACGGAAGAACCGTGAAATGGAAAAGGGACGGCATCGGCAACGGCCGGCGGCCGGAGAATTCTGCGGGAATTGCCGGATTTTCGGGGCGCTGTTCGGGAGCTCATCGGGAACCTGGGCAGAAAATGAGGCCATCTGGTGGCCGAATCAGCAACCGGGATGGCGATTTTTTGAGTGTTCCAGAAAACCGAATTTGCAGCCAGCTGTTCTTCCATCGGTGCCGGATGGTCAGATGCCGGTCGGATGGCGTAGTCACCTTTTTGGTGGGTACGGGCTTGCCGTTCAGGGTTATTTGCTCTATTTTTTCGCTTTTCTGAAAAGCAGCTTCCAGCCGAAGGGTCAGCGGATCGGTACCGCGCTTTTGCAAGTGTACGAGCAGGTTGTCTTCCGTTTTGTGAACGGCTATATCGATTTTTTGTCGACCGTACGGGAGGCGCAGCCAGGAGGCTGAATCGAATGCCGCCGGAATGTGCAGCACCAGATGCAATTCTTTCTCCGGCACATTGGGGCGGTATCCGAGCATACCGCGCACCGGACCCACAATTACCGGAGTGGAAGAAAAAAGCTGATGTGGCACTGCCGTCTCCAGAGCGGTTGGGCGGTCACCAGAAAATACTTCAGAAATGGCACCCAGCTGCTGGGTAAATGTGAGCGAAGCAACACTGGCCCAGAGCTTTTCGCCAAGATCCGGCTGATGATAGGTATAGGCAGCCTGAATGGAAAAGAGCGTCACAAACGGCCAGACTGCACCGTTATTGTAGCCGAGTGGATCGTAGTGGGGGTTGTTGGCAGACAGAAAACGGGTGCCATGGTTCGTGACCATATCCGGGGCCATGAGTTTCTTGAGGACGGGCAATCCGTAACCGTCAGGCACGAGGCGGAGGGCCAGAGGAACGGCCTGCCAGCAGGTCTGGTCGGCCACTCCGGTTCCGTCTGTCAGCAGGGAAAAGTAGAAATTTTCCCGGCCAGGATCCCAGAACCGCCGGAGGAACGTGCTCTTTGCTTTTTTTAATATCTGCCGGACGGAGTCCCGTACCGCAGGAGTGTTTTTCAGCTTTGCAAGATAATCCAGGCTTTCCAGCGCTTTCAGCCATACCGATGCCAGGTAGATATCCACTTCGGTTGTGGCTTTCCGCAAGGTGCCCAGTTCTGCCGCGCCCAGGCCGGCGCGGAGGTTATCCATCAGTCCGTCAGCATTGGCGTCGGCCGAGAGGCAATAGCGGTAGGCACGGAGAATGGCGCTCCAATTTTTTGTCAAAAAGTCCAGATCGCCGGAGTAGCGCAGGTAGTCGGCGCAGGCAATCAGAAAATAGGGCGTGGTATCGGCATGGTAGTAGGGGTAGGGGTACTCTTCGAACCAGGGGATCATCGCCGCGCTCTGGGTGATTTCGTGGGCAATTTTTCCGTCTTTCCTTTGGTAGCGCACCAGAAATTCCAGGGCCCGGCGGTTCAGATCCAGCGTGCCGATGGCGTTGAGGGCCCAAAGGTTGATGCAGGCATCGCCGCCGAAAAACCAGGCAAAACCGGGTCGCGCCGAACGCCCGGATGGTCCAAATCCTGCCACCAGGCCAAATCCAAGGTCCGGGTTGTTCATAAAGCCCTGCACCAGAGAAACCTTGGCCCATTCAAAAGCCCGAGAAGCCCATTTGTCGGAAAAAGAAACAGAGGTGAAGTCATTTTCCAGCCTCTGGTAAAAGAGCCGGGACTTTTGCCTCCAGAACCGCAAAGAATCATCTGCGGTCCGGTAACGCATCTGCGCCGGTTTCAGCCCGGACCCTGAGGCAGCGACCAAAATGGGAATGGTTTTTTCTCCAGGGGGAACCGGCATCAGGTCCATTTGAACGGGAGCTGATGGCAGGGCATGGGCCGGTGTCTTTATGCCGGTGCGGGCCAAAGGACTTCCCACCAGCGCCGCATAATGGCGGCGGCTTTCGGAAAGGACGAACGCTTTCTGCTGGCTATCCCAGTAGGTGTACTGTCCGCCCAGACCCGCTGGCCACATCGGCTGAAGGTCCGTTTGAAAGGTCCAGCGCAGAAATAACGTGTCCGACGAGCTGATCTTCAGCAGGATTGCCAGAATGGGCGCTGAAAGCGGTGCAAAATAGGTGGCCTCAACAGTGAATAGAGGGTGCACAAAACGGATGGATGTTTCCCACGGCCGCACATAAATTTGACGGGCATATTGCCGCAAATCCAGCCAGAGAGGCTCTCTGGATGTCCGGGCCTGAAAGTAGGCGCCGTGAAAAATCTTGAAGGGCAGAACCCAGGCCTCGATTTCGCCCGTCTCTTTTCCCACGAAAAAGGCCTGACGTCCCACCACGGTAAAGTGGTTCCAGGGCTGAACGTAACGCGACAATATCAGTTCTTCACTCAGGAGCCAAACTGGCGTAAGCAAAAGAATACCCGCAACAGCAAAGGTAGCCAGCCTTTTTTGCATTGCTTGAGCCCTTTCTTCCGGTGAAACTTTCGTTGAACTTGCCTTCCATAATGTAAAAAAACAGCATTCAGATCAAAGGAGAAATGGGCCGTTCTGAAAGAAACTCCGGGGGCAATCTCGATGCGGAGACGGGGTTCGGGGGATGCGTTTCGGATCTGGGCAGATGAAGGCAAGAAGGAGGGTGGCGGCATGCGGTTCAAAAAAGATCGCCCCTGCCCACAATTGCTAACTATTGCTTGAAAGAGGAATCAAAGTATTGTAGCTTAAACTGGATGTTCCAACACGAATAATTTCGCCGCTGTTCCATTGAGCAAGATGTGCGCATTCCAGATAAAAGCGTTCTATTCAAAAGATTAACATGAAAGGGGAAAGACTGTATTTTTGCGAGAAGTGAACGCATGATTTTTCCGCAAGAAGAAAGGGAGGAATTATGGACCGCAAGAAGCTAACCGAGAATCTGCTGGAGCTGATCCGGCGGACATCTGCCTATTTGCCGCCAGATGTGGAAAATGTGTTGCGAATGCGCCAGAAGCTGGAAGAGAAGGGGTCGAAAGCGGAGTTTGCCCTGGATCTGGTGATGCAAAATATTGGACTGGCCAAAAAACGTTCGCTGCCGATCTGCCAGGATACGGGCACCATTAATTTTTACGTGAAATGTCCGGTGGGCTACAATCAGCTTGAGTTTCGGAAGGCCGCAGAGGACGCAGTGGTAGAGGCGACGCGCCGCGGATATTTGCGGCAGAATTCTGTGGACAGTTTGACCGGGAAGAATCCCGGCAACAATCTGGGACCGGGCAGCCCGATTTTCCATTTTGAGCAGTGGGAAAAAGACGAGGTGGATGTGCGCCTGATTCTGAAAGGGGGTGGGTGTGAGAACATGAGCGCCCAGTACAAACTACCGGCCACTTTCAACGGAAAACTGTACGGAAGGGATCTGAAGGGCGTGCGTGCCTGCATCCTGGATGCGATCCATCAGGCCCAGGGGAAAGGTTGTGGGCCGGGATTTATCGGCGTGTGTATCGGCGGTGACCGGGCCCTTGGTTTTGAATGGGCCAAACACCAGCTCTTGCGCGAAGTGGATGATACCAATCCTGTGCCGGAGCTGGCTGAACTGGAAGAGACCATTCTGCGGGAGGCCAATCAGCTGGAAATTGGACCCATGGGTTTTGGCGGAAAGATGACCATCGGTGCCTGTAAGATCGGTTACCGCAACCGCCTCCCAGCCAGCTTTTTTGTGAGCGTGGCCTATATGTGCTGGGCTTATCGTCGACGGGGAGTCGTGCTGGACACGGAAGGAAACGTAAAGCAGTGGCTTTATCAGGCGCCCGGCGAGTTTGAAAGGGAAGCAGAAGGACCCGAAACATTTGTGGCGCCCAAAGAAGGGGTAAAGGTTTTGAATACACCGCTGAGCGAAGAAGATGTACGTTCGCTGCGTGTGGGTGATGTGGTGCTAATCAACGGGACCATCTTCACCGGACGCGATGCCGTGCACAAGTACCTATACGAAGGGGGCGAACTGGACATCATCCGGGGCGGGATCATTTACCACTGCGGGCCAGTGGTGCTGAAAACGGATGAAGGCTACAGGGTGATGGCTGCGGGGCCCACCACATCCATCCGTGAGGAACCCTACCAGGCGGACATTATCCGGAAATTCAACATTCGGGCTGTGATCGGCAAAGGTGGCATGGGACCCAAAACCCTGCAGGCCTGCAAAGAGCACGGCTGTGTTTACTTGCATGCTATTGGTGGTGCAGCACAGGTTTACGCCCTTACCATTAAGGCAGTTAAAAGCGTGCATCTGGAGCAGTTCGGCAGCCCGGAAGCCGTCTGGGAATTTGAAGTCGAAGGATTTCCGGCTGTGGTTACCATGGATGCCCATGGTGAATCCCTGCACGCAAAAATTGAAGAACACTCCAGAAGCAAGCTCTCCGCACTTTTATAACAAAATTCGGGTTGCGGTTCACGTGGGGCCCTGCCACGGAGTGCAGGGCCTCTTTTGTTTGTGCAGGGAAGGTTTTGAGTGAACCGGGTGAAATCCCAATCTGCGGGGCGCAGCAGCCATCCAATTTTGGGAAGAGTGACGGAAGGCGACAAGGAAGCACAGAGATGGCGACGGAAAACAGTGCCGGTTTTTACCTATCCGGACGGGCAATTTTGGGAAAAATCCAGTATATTGGAAATCGTTTGCCAAATCGCATTTGCGGTCATGTCTTTTGAGACGGGTTGGGCTTAGAAACAAAGTTTGCAGGAGCCACGGAAAGGGAAAGTACGATGAGGGTGTACGATCTTTCGCCGCTACTGGATGCTGATTTTCCGGTCTGGCCCGGGGAACCGTCGGTTCAGGTTGAGCTGATCCGTGATCATGCACGCGATGGGTTTGCTGTCAGCCGCCTGACCATGGGAAGTCACGTCGGTTGCCATGTGGATGCACCCTATCACTTTTTTGCTGAAGGGGAAAAGCTGATGAATTTGCCGCTACAGCGTTTCTTAATCTGGGTGCAGGTGGTGGAAGCCGAGGGACACGGAGAAATCCTCCCGCAACATATTCGTGGAACCAGATGGCCAGGGGGAGGGGGAATTGTTTTCAAAACCGGATATTACCGGCAGATGCGGAAAGAAGGTGGCTTTTACCGGGATTTTCGTGCCTTATCAATGGAAGCCGCTTCTCTGTTGGTGGAGTCCGGGATCCGGTTTGTGGGAATCGATTCGCCTTCAATCGAACCGTTCCGTTCCGAGACCCTGGAGGTGCACAAGCTATTTGCACGACACGGCATCCTGATTCTGGAGGGCGCGGATCTGGAACGGGTGCCGCCGGGAGAGTACTTCCTGATGGCTCTTCCTGTGCCGGTATCCGCAGCAGACGGTGTTCCCGTGCGGGCGCTTCTGTTCCAGCCTGAAAACGAGGCAGAGCGGGCAGCGTTGCGCAATATAGGGCTTGCTTGACAAATCGTTGATTTCATTGTATATTTTTCAAGCAATTTTTGACCATCAAAGGAGGATCCTGATGCCCGAAAAGAAGTCCAACGCCGCCGCCGATGCCATGCAGATCCAGGCCTACCACTTTCGGAACTATCCTGTTGTGCGTGTAAAAATGGTCGAGGAGCAGGAACAGCTGGATTTTGAGGTTGAGGGGCAATTTGTTCTGACGGATGAGCAGGGCAATGTGCTGAAGGATCCTTTCGAGACCGAAACCCGCTGGCGGGCTCACGTGGATGCGTTTACACCGCCCAAATATCAGTACATTCTCTTTGTGATTGAAGTGCTATCCGAACGGGAAGCGGAAGAAATTGCGGAAGATTTAACCCAGAAAGGATTTGAAGCGTGGTACCGCCGTTTTGGCTATGCGGTGAAGCTGGAAGATGATGCCGTTTACGAGAATTACCGTTACCGTGTGTTTATAGGGCCGCTTCCGGAGAAAGTGGAGGCCCGCAGTGTGCAAACGAAACTGCTGGGCCGTTACCGTTCTCAAATCCTGAAAGTGCCCACCAAACAGGCACGCGGCTATCTGGAGATCATTGATATTCAAAGCGCTAAAGCGCTGAAAGGGGTGGGGTTCCTTCGGCTGGAGCCAAAAAGCGAAAATGCGAAGATTACCGTCTACGGGATTCGCAACCGCGACCGCTCCATGCCCTACACCTTCCGGCACGGGATTGAGTTCCACATTGCAGAAAGCGGGAAACTCTTTCTGGTGGGAGAACTGGATGTGGAAGAATATGTTTCCGGTGTGGCGGCAGCCCTGTATCGGGAAGGCTATCCGGAGGAATTTCTCAAAGCCTCCGTAATCTCTTACCGGAGCTCCATTCTGGCCAACCTGGGCATGAACCATATGAACGAACCATACGATTACTGTCGGACGGAACACTGCTATCCTTTCATCTGGCGCGAGGAACCGCAAAATGACCTGCTGGAAAAAATTCTGGACGAAGTGAAGGGGCAGTTTCTGTTGAAAGGTGGAGACATTTGCGATGCCCAGCAGCACCCGGTTTGCGGCGGCCACACCGAACATATCAATCTGATCATGAACCGGGATACGGGAAATGCTGTGACCGGACGTTTCGATATCCTGGAGGATGCCCAGGAACTTCCCAAAGATCTGAGCAATGAGGCGGATGCAGAACAATGGATTCAGTCGCGTCCTCCGGTGCTCTGCAACTTGAAAGGCAAAGAAAATCTGCCGGACTATGACCAATACCGCAAGTTTTTCCGCTGGGTTATTGAGATTTCGCGTCAGGAGCTGGATGAAATTGTGCGGAAAAAAACCGAGGAGGATATCGGGGTCATTTATGACATTGTTCCGCTGGTGCGCGGGCGGTCCGGACGGCTGCTGGAGCTGGAAGTTCTGGGAAGCCACCGGAATGTCCATCTGCTTGGCGATATGGATATCCGCAGTACCCTTGCCGAAACTTTTTTGCCCAGCAGCTGTTTTGTGGTGGAGATCGAAATGGGGGTGGATGGGTCTCCGGCCGAGTTTACATTCATTGGTGCCGGGAAGGGGCACGGCGTGGGAATGTGTCAGGCTGGGGCTATCGCCCAGGCCGCGGATGGACGAAAATTTATGGACATTCTGCAACATTATTTTGGAAAAGTGGAACTCACAGACCGGTTTCCGGTTTAGTTAAGGAAGGTGTTCGGCACGGGAGGGTGAATTTTTCAAAAAGAATGGCGGAATTTGCGAATCCGGATTTCGCTCCGGATTCTGTAACTGGGTGCGACAAAGACTAAAGAGATCAAAGGAATTTTGTAGCGAAAGGAGAGGGGAAAGATGGTTGAGGAACTGATTTCCACGTATGAAGAATTGAAGGAGCGGATGGAACAACTCAGGGGGTATCTTTGAAATCGACCGGTTGCGTGAAGAGCTGAGCAAGCTGGAAGAAGAAACGGGCCGGCCTGATTTCTGGGAAAATAGTCAGAAGGCTCAACAAACCCTGCAAAAGCTGAGCGAGGTTAAGGAGAAGGTTGAAAAATTTGACCAGCTGCAGAGTAAAAAAGAGGATCTGGAAGTTCTGATTGAGCTGGCCCAGGAAGGAGAAGACGGCGAGCTGACGGAAGAGCTGCGCTCCAATCTGAAGCAGTTCCGCAAACAGCTGGAATCCTTTGAGTTAGAGAGTATTCTGAATGGCGAAGATGACCCGAAGGATGCCATTCTGACCATCCACGCGGGGGCAGGTGGAACCGAGGCCCAGGACTGGGCCGAGATGCTGCTTCGCATGTATATGCGCTGGCTGGAGAAAAAGGGATTTGAATACCAGGTAATGGATATTCAGGAAGGCGAAGGGGCCGGAATCAAAAGTGCGACGCTGGAGGTGAAAGGCAAATACGCCTACGGCTATCTGAAGGCGGAGGCTGGTGTGCACCGGCTTGTGCGCATATCACCCTTCGATGCCAATCACCGGCGCCATACTTCATTTGCATCGGTCTTTGTTTATCCGCAAGCGCAAGAGAATATCGATATCGAAATCAATCCCAAAGACCTGCGCATTGATACGTACCGGGCCAGCGGCGCGGGCGGGCAGCATGTAAACAAAACCAGTTCTGCTGTGCGGATCACCCACATTCCCACCGGAATTGTGGTGCAGTGCCAGAGCGAGCGGTCCCAGCATATGAACCGTGAAAATGCTCTGAAAATTTTGAGAGCCCGTTTGTATCAGAAAAAGCTGGAAGAGGAAAGAGAAAAGCGGTCGGAGATTGAAAAGAGCAAGAAGAAGATCGAATGGGGTAGTCAGATCCGCTCGTATGTATTTCATCCGTACAATATGGTGAAAGACCACCGGACGGGTGTGGAAACGGGCAATGTGCAGGCGGTGATGGACGGGGAGCTGGACGAATTTATCAATGCGTACCTGATGAGCCACAAAGGCAAATAAATGTCCGCTGCTCCACCGGTATTTATTCCACCAAAACAGGAATTCTATGCGGCCGACAGTGGCAGAAATTGATCTGGGAGCCATTGCATTTAACTTCAGACAGGTGCAGGAACGCGTCAAACCGGCCCGGGTAATGGCCGTTGTAAAGGCAAATGCCTACGGGCATGGGGCGGTTCCCGTAGCCCGGAAAGTTCTGAAATGTGGCGCAGCTTACCTGGCTGTGGCCATGGTAGAGGAAGCTGCAGAGCTGCGGGAAGCCGGCATTGAGGCTCCCATACTGGTTTTCGGCGGTTTTACCGGGGATGAGATCCCGGAGTACGTCCGGCTTGGATTGGAAGCTACCGTCTTTTCGCATGAACATCTGCAATGGCTGGGAGAAACCCTTCCGGGGTCTGGCAACCGGTTACGGGTGCATGTGAAAGTGGATACGGGAATGCACCGGGTGGGAGTGTCTTATTCCGAGGCGCCTGAATTTATTGCCCGATTGATTCGGATAGAAGGGGTTGAGCTTGTTGGTGTTTACACCCATTTTGCCACATCAGATGCCGAGGATAAGTCGTTCGCCCGATTGCAGCTTGGCCGGTTCCGGAAGGTGCTGGAGGAATTGAAAAGCCGGAATATCCATGTTCCTCTTGTGCATGCAGCCAACAGCGGGGCAATTCTGGACCTGCCGGAAACCTATTTTGACATGGTCCGGCTGGGTGTGTCGCTGTACGGGTACTACCCTTCGGAGGAAACCAGTGAGAGCCTGCCACTGCGTCCGGCTATGACGCTCCGTTCGCGGGTAAGCTTTGTCAAAGATGTGCCGGCGGGTATTCCGGTCGGTTACGGATGCACATATGTGACGCGGAAAGCCACGCGCCTGGCGACGGTACCGGTAGGCTATGCCGATGGGTACAACCGGCTGCTCAGCAACCGCGGCTGGGTCTCCATTCGCGGAAAAACGTTTCCAGTTGCCGGTCGGGTAAGTATGGATCAAATTGTAGTGGACCTGCTGGGTGATCCGTCCATCGGCGCTGGAGATGACGTTATCCTGTTTGGGCCGGATGTGGACCCACGGGTCAGCGTGCCTTACATCGCCAGGCAGCTGAATACCATTCCTTATGAGGTGACCTGCTGGGTGTCGGCCCGTGTGCCAAGAATTTACCGTGACGAATAAGGAGGGATCAGGACGGTGAGAATTCAGGAAAACCTGGAAGAGCTTCGCCGAGTGCGGTTTGAGAAGCTGGAAGAGCTGCGGCGGATGGGAGTTGAACCGTATCCCTATGCGTTCCCAAGAACCCACAGGACAAAAGATATTCTCAGCCAGTTTGAGCAGCTTCAGGGANAAGGGGTTGCCGTGGCCGGAAGGATTATGAGCCTGCGGCGCATGGGAAAAGCCAGCTTCGCCCACATTGCAGACCAATATGGAAAGGTGCAAATCTACGTCAAGCTGGACAAAGTGGGCGAGAAGAAATACAAAATGTTCAGGCTGCTGGACATCGGCGATTTCGTGGGGGTACATGGCGTGGTCGACCGTACAAAGACGGGCGAGATTACCGTTTTTGCCGATGACATCCAGCTTCTATCGAAATCGCTGCGGCCGTTGCCCATTGTGAAGGAAAAAATTGAAGACGACCGCCGGATCGTTTACGACAAATTTTCCGACAAAGAGCTGCGTTACCGCCAGCGCTATGTGGATCTGGTGGTGAATCCGGAAGTAAGAGATGTTTTCATCAAACGGTCAAAAATCATTAATTCCATGCGGAATTTTCTCTCCCAGCGCGATTTTCTGGAAGTGGAAACGCCAATCTTGCAACCCATTTACGGAGGGGCTTTCGCCCGGCCGTTTGTGACCCACCACAATGCCCTGGACATGGATCTGTATTTGCGGATTTCCAACGAGCTTTATCTGAAGCGCCTGATTGTGGGCGGCTTTGACGGGGTTTTTGAGTTTGGCAAGGATTTCCGGAACGAGGGGATGGACCGCTTTCACAATCCGGAATTCACCCAGATGGAGCTTTACGTGGCCTACGAGGACTACAATTACATGATGAATCTGGTAGAAGAGATGCTCAATCATGTGGCGAAAGAAGTGCTCGGTACGACCCGAATCCGGTTCCAGGGCCAAGAGGTGGACCTGACGCCACCCTGGCGCCGTGTCCGCATGTTTGATGCTATCAAGGAAAAAACCGGCTACGATCTGTACGGCAAATCGGAAGAAGAGATCCGCGAGATCGGCAAAAAACTGGACATCGATGTGCAGGCCCTACCCAATAAAGGCAAAATTATCGAAGAAATTTTTGAGGTTTATGTTGAACCGACACTTATCGAGCCGACTTTTGTGATCGATTATCCGGTGGAAATCTCGCCACTGGCTAAACGCCACCGGGACGATCCCAATCTGGTGGAGCGATTTGAGCCCTATATGTTTGGCAGGGAAATTGGTAATGCCTTTTCAGAGCTGAACGATCCCGTTGATCAGCGGCGCCGGTTTGAGGAGCAAATGGAACTGCGCCGGCAGGGAGATGACGAGGCCCAGGTACTGGACGAGGATTACCTGCGAGCTCTGGAATATGGCATGCCCCCTACAGCCGGGCTAGGGATCGGAATTGACCGGGTGGTGATGATGTTTACCGATTCGCCGTCCATTCGCGATGTGATCCTTTTCCCGCACATGCGGCCAGAAACGCCCGCTGGCCAGGCGCCGGAACCAGAAACGGAGGGGTAATCGGCAAGGATGGGGTACGAATTCTTTATAGCCCGGCGCTATTTTAAATCCAAACGCAAAACGGGATTTATCTCCCTGATCACCTATTTTTCGCTGCTGGGGG
>MTOL01000271.1 GCA_002011685.1 Deferribacteres bacterium JdFR-76 | reverse complement strand
ACAACTGCATCTGGTAAAAAAAATCGGTAAAATACAACAACCATCAACACCAGGACTAAGATCAACCTCTTTTTTAAGATTCCAAGAAACGTATAACCAAGGAGAACAGCAAAATATCCCCCTCTTGAAAAAAGAAAAAGTATCGGATACAGCTCCAAAAACGATACGAGATATGCAAAAAACTTCGGCCATCCTTTCTCAAGGCAAATTGCTATTCCAAGTGATAATACAGCCATTTGGGCATGAAAAGCTGCAAATTCATTGGGACCCAGATAACTAAATGTATTTCCGATATTTCTTTTTTCATCGCTGTAATGTGACAAGTCCAAATACTTTATGTCATTATAATATTTCCATGAAATCAAAAATATGGTCGTCAACATAATAGCGACGGCCAGTCTGATATTGTTTCTCGCATTATCTCCAAAAATCGACTTTAAGCTCAAGTAATAGAGCAATGGCAACATGATGAAATTTTTCCACATGACAAATTGGGGATTTTCCATGCCAATTGGATAAGGTAATCCAAATTTAATACATCCCACCCATAAACCTGAATAGGTGATGGGTATCAATAACCAAATTTTTTTATCCAAAATATTTTTTTCAGATTTTGATGTTTCTTCCTCGTCCGATGACTCTCTAATGCTTTCACGCTTGCCATTGGAATTCCTCCGAAGAACTATCCCCAATATAATGGCAATGTAAAGAATATCGAAAATATCCTTTCCATATGGATATCGTTCCATCCTATCAATCAAAATTTGATTGGGAATCAGGGCAAGCAAGAAAAAGTAACCGTAAAGCGGTCTTAGAAATATCGAAAATATACACGCGCTCCAGAAGAGTATATACAACATAAGCGGGATATATTTTGTCAATCCAAGGCCAAGCATTTTGTTGTATCAAAAAATCTTCGATCCAAAGACTTTTTATTCCGTCTATTTATAGCCTCTTTCAACCTAAAAACGGACTCATAAATTGCCCCCCCATAAAGAATCTGTTGAATGAAATAGATGATCCGTATAACCCACAAATGTAATATTTTCTTCTGCGGCAGGATACCTAAAAAACATCCTCAGATATCTTTGGATTCCCTGTAAAGCTGTTTATCCTTCAAATAATTAAAAAAGTCGTCATGCAATATTGGAAGAAGAGGATGCAATGGGCTTCTTTCCGCAGATTTCACATATTTCATAAAAAAGGGCTCTGATTCTACCGGCAGAAGCGCCCTTGGCGCAAAATTTTTGAGGTCAGACGTTAATAAGTTTGTTTATTCCGTCTTTACAATGGAAAACTCCAAAACGAACCTTTTGAAAATAAACTATTGCTATCAGTGCAATGGACGTCCAGTATCGCATAAAATCAAAAGATTGAGAGGCACAGATGGTCGAACGGGTAGGATTTTTATTTTTCATAGGATGATTTTGCTATACGAAAACGTCCAATTGTGCTATTCATCCTTAGAGAAAATAGTTTTAGGATTAATCAAAAAAGAACAATCTTTGGTGGGATGTGCTCTTTTTCGCTGTCTCCTAAAAATATGGCGGCCTCAATTGGTCTGCATAAAACGCTCAGAACTACTATTTATCCATATTCATACGAACGAAGAACAGGATGAAATTCATATTTGGTCGATTTCGTAATCAATAACAGGATTAGGATAATCGACAAAAGCGATTGTCGATACTTTTATCAAGGGTAACCTACAAATATCGTTGTCGTAAAAATGGGCATATCAAAACATGAAAACCATCAAAAAAGTAGGTCCACTTCCTGGATCCATAGAAAAACCGATCATCCTAGCGAGCAATTTTCATCTTCAAATATGAAACATCCGTTGTACGCGTAAAAAGCAACCTTTCATATGAAGAATTACAAAAAACTCTAAACATAAAGGAATAATTCATAAAAGAAAATCTTGGTAAGAAATATGAGCAAGAAAGAAATAACAAAAATGATTATTGGCTTCCGATAACGAAACTTCATTTTTATGTACTGTTTTGATTGTATGAAGACAAGAATGCTTAAAAAAGAATAGGAAAGAAGAGTAGATAAGGCCGCGCCTTTCGCTCCCCAGAAATGGATAAGAGGAATATTCAGAAAAAAATTCAACAAAGCTGACAGTATTGACGACAACATGAGGACTTTGGTTTTTTTATAAATTTGCAAACCCGCGGAAAATATGGTGTTTGCGCCATAAATAGATAATCCAATAATTATATATGGAATAAAAATGTAGGATTCAGAATATTTCTTCGAAGCAAATAGCTCTATGATTTCTTTTGAATATACCAAAAAAATTGAAATAATGATGACGGATAAAATGCAATAATATTCAAAAATCTTTTCAAGGAACGTTACAACGCCTTTTTCTCCCTTTTTACTCCACAAATTCAGGTAAACTGGAACAGCTGCTTGTTTAAAAGGAACGCCAATAAAAGAATATGACATATTTGCCATATTATACCCGGCCGAATAAAGGCCAACGATTTCGGTTCCCCTAAAAAAATTCAATATATATCTATCACCCACATTAAGAAATAGGTTTGACAATTCCATCCAAATTAAAGGAAAACCATATTTGATTGATTTATGAAAAAAACTCAAACTGAAATGTTTTATTTTAATATTGTTCGCAAAATTATGATACAACACGGCCAAAGTTATTGCACTAGCAGTTGCAACACCATAAAAGTAACCTTTTAAGTTATTTCCTTGGCTAATGACAAAAACAAGTGACGCAACTAATGCACCATATCTATTCCAAACAGATACAGCCCCCCAAAATAATCCACGGTTTGCTGCCCTCAAAAACATCAATAGAATTCGATTTATCCCACTGATGAAAATAATCGTCGATATCAAAATCAAAAAACCCACATCTTCAATCCTCAGCAAGACAAAATTCAATGGAATAAAGATGGCCGAAACAGCAAAGCATATTATACAAGATGATAAAAACAAAGTTGAGTAGTACATATCGAGTTTTGAATTATCTTTTTGACCGTATTTAAACTCAGAATAGAACCTTAATGCAGCATGTTGCAAGCCGAACTTGGAAAACGCTACACCAACCGCAATGCCTACATTTATTAGAGCAAAAAGTCCATATTGTGTCCGATTAAATAATCTTGTCCAAATAGGAAAAGAAAAGAAAGATGCAAGCATTATGATTATGTGGGATAGAAAATAATATAAAGACTGCTTAAAGAATAAGACTTTCTCTTTTTCAAAGGCATTAGAAAAAATGTTGATTTTCTCTTTAAAGAACATCTGGTATGAAACTATTGCAATCTCGCCTCATCTTAAAATTGTCATGCAACTGATATTTTTGAGCTCATTATTTGATTTGGGAACGCAATGGATTATTGAGCATAATCATTCTCTATTATTTATCCTTCCTTTTTATAATTTAAGCCATATTCAGAGTTCTTAGTGGGTTTCATTACTTTTGCTTTTCTTATCTTTTTTCTGATCTCTTCGCAACTATATCAATTTATAACGCATAATATTTTTCCAATGTTTAAATGATTGTCTTCTTATCAAAATATCGTCATATATCTTTTATCTTTCTCAATTTATAACACTATTTATCCCTTTCGTAAATCCTACTGATGCTAAAAAGAACTTACCCATTTAACGATTTCTCATTTATGCAAAAATAAATAACGCTCTATAAGGTATCCAAAGCATTCATCTTACACAAAATTATGGCGGCCTACACTTGGGAATGATGTCCTCGAAATTGCCCCAGCTTTGTTTATTGAAATATTGGAAACGCATCCCATTCCAAATACTTGAATTTTTTGCAAAAGCCAAAAAACTTTAACCATTTTTACGTTTAATTTGCAAATGTTTGAATGTGACGGTTATAATATTTTTTGATTACAAAATCTCTGTAGTCATTTGGGTCTCCTTTCATGCCTGCTTCTGCCGCTTTTATTATATTGTATGCTTCCCTTGCTGTCACATAATGCAACTTATATTTTCTGCCATCATTATATTTCCGCTCAAGATAATCATACATCTGATCCGCCGGGTCACCCAAAAGTGCATCCAGGTCCTCTTCTACAGCTCCATGGGTAAAAAGCTTTACAAAAATCCAATTTGGTCGACCGCGAACATGGATATTGGTCTCCACCCACATATCAACTCGACTCGGGCTTGGAATCCTGATTCTCTTTATTTCACCTTCTTCCACCATTGGGTGCCATATGAACCTCCAATCCCTCCAATCAATCCTGAAAGGTCCCGGTATCATCATCAAAGCATTAGCAGGTTCTAGCCCTCCCACAAATACTTCCGGGCCTGTCTCAAAGGAACCGGATTGATTGGGATCATCAACGGCATAAAAGACTTTGTTTACAACAGAGGGAAAGCATTTTAAATTTTGTGGGGGCAAACCAAAATCCGCAAAACATCCGTTTCTTTTTAATATTGTGAGCTCATTTTTCACTCCACAACTTCCATCACAATCGTCCAAGGCCCATTTGCCATGAATAAATGCAAAGGCAACCTCGGGCTTTTCTCCTGATGTTAAAAGTGCACCTACCTGATTAAATTTTCTTATTGCGTCCTGCAATTTTCTTTCAAAACTTTCACTTGAGTCATTATAATGATGCATATGAAGTTCTATTTCACCAAATCCTTCATAAACCAATTTCGACAAAGCCCTCAAATGATCCATGTTCATTGCATCATAAGGATAAAACCATGTA
Organism: Deferribacteres bacterium JdFR-76; assembly: GCA_002011685.1. Classification (GTDB taxonomy): domain Bacteria; phylum Zhuqueibacterota; class JdFR-76; order JdFR-76; family JdFR-76; genus JdFR-76. The sequence continues at coordinate 7,692 of MTOL01000271.1, read as the reverse complement.
TGCTGGGGATATTTCCCATCAGCGTCGCGGTGTCGGCTAGCCAATAAAGGATATTCACTGATCCATCTTTCAAATGCCAAATCATTGACCCTTATATTCCTTGTTCGATCGATTTCAGGTTCAAAATGATCTACAAAAATCACTAAAATATGAATTATTTCACCTTCATTGGCTACTATCTTCTCGCGCTCAAAGAGTTCCCATTTAAAATAGGGAATAAGCCACACCATTCGCGGATAAACCTTGAACCAAAGGAAGAAAATGAGTAGAACTCCAATAATGGATACGATAAATGCTAAAATTCTTTTATGAATGAATTTCAATTCTAAAACTATGGAGGATGGTTAAATATATCCCAGTGCTTTCAAATTTTGAAGAACCTCATCATCTAAGTTTACATCGGCATTTTCCGCCAAGAATATCTTTTCGAATCCTTTTGTCTCATATATGTTTCTCATCTCTTTCATCATTTCCCCGGAAATTTCCTTATCCGGCACAAGAGAACAACCTTCTTCTGTTACCTTCCACAATTCTTCTTTCCCACTCTCATAACGGATGTAGCGAAATTCCTCCTTTCCAATGACAATCTTTTTCTCTTTGAGTTTTTCAATAGTAGAAATATTTCCCCCATCACGAGCGCCAACCTGGTTTAAAATGTAATATGGGATCCTACCTTCCCATTCTGCAAAGAAATACTTTCTGTCATAATTCGAAGACAAAAGAGACATACCCGATAAATCAAGGCTTAGATCAAGAATACCCACACTATCCAAAATGGTCGGTAAGACATCGGTGGATTGAGTAATATGATTGCATACATATCGCAGGTTATATTCCCGAGGATATTTTATAACAAGCGGAACGCGCAAAACTTCATCATGAAGGCTTGACACATGGGACCACATTCCATGCTCGCCAAAATGCTCACCATGGTCGGAAGTTACGATAATTGTGGTATTATCATAAAAATCTTCATCCCGTAAGAAATTTACGACGGTTCCGACCATTTCATCCGTGTACGCAATTTCCGCCGCATAGAGATTTTTCAAGTAAGCAACTTCGGCTTCTTTCAGCTCCCAGTCTTTCAAATACATGACCAACGGATTTCTGGCCACTTTTGAAACCACCCGGGATCTTATCTGCTCTGTACCCCGCACAAAACGTTTTCTATACTTCCTGTGGGGTCGAAGAGGATTGTGCGGCTCAATAAAATGAATAAAACAATAAAAAGGTCTTTTTCGATCTATATTTCTTAACCATTCCCTAAAAAGGAAAATGGTCCTTTTGGCTCCCTTATCTTCGATGCCCCAAAAATCTCTAACCCTCCGGAAACCTCCACGGAAGATTCTATCAATCAAGTTCTTATACGGCGAGACTTGCCAAACTTCAATAAAGGTTTCATGCCCCCGTTCCAATCCCACGAAAGCTCCTACTTGACTATTGTTCACAAACCCTGCTGTTTGATATCCATCTCTACTCAAGATTTCGGCAATGGTCGGAATATCTGTCGCAAGTTTCCGGTTTCCATAAACACCATGTTCATGTACAAGCAAACCCGTAAAAATGGATGCATGCCCGGGCGGTGTCCATACCCCCGTCGAGAAATGGTTTAAAAATAGAACTCCGTCCTCCGCCAACCGATCAAAATGAGGAGTTGTACACTTCGGATAGCCATATGATGAAATAAAATCTGCACGGCATGTATCAATAGAAATTAACAATACATTTGGTTTCGTTTGCATCGCTTTTCCTTTTGCTTTTACATCTTTTACATCACAGCAAAAATCCGATCCGAAATCCCTTTTTTATGAATCAATTAAGCGACAATAAAGTTCTTCATGTTTCTTTATCATTTTTTCGAGGTTGAACTCAAACAAGGCCCTCTTTTTTGCGTTATTTGCAAACACGCCTCTTAGTTCCTGATCTCTTATTAATCTCATTAATGCTTTGACAAGTGAATCATGATCTTTGGGTGGTACAATAATCCCAGAGTGATCGTCAATAATGGCCTCGGTGTTCCCCCCAACATCGCTTGCGACAATTGCTTTTCCTGATGCCATGGCTTCTAAAAGAGCATTGGAGAACCCTTCATTCTTGACCGGGACAAAACAAAAAATATCCATTGCCGACAAATAGGCTTCAACGTCTGAAACATAACCAGCAAAATGAATAATGGATTTCAGATTATTTTCTGAACAATACACTTCATACTTTTTCCTTAGCTGACCATCTCCACATATGAGCACTTTAAAATTGTCAATCTCTTCTTTTAACTTACCTATTGCCTTCAAAAAAACATCATATCCTTTTTCGGGACGAAAAATTGCACAGACTCCAATAACTATCTCATTTTCTCTTATTTTTAGCTGATTTCTTATTCTCTCCCGATTTTCATAATTATCACCGCTGGCAAACCTGCGATAATCCACCCCATTATAAATAACAGACATTTTCCTCAAGGGAATATTTTCTTTCCTGCGCTGATTTTCCATGACTTTCCTACAAACCATAATAAAATGATCAATCATTGCATTGGCGATCCGGCTCAAAACAATCTGTCTTTCTCTCTTTAAATCAGCCGAGTCTCTCCGGCTCGATATGACGCACGGGACCCCTGCAAAACGTGAAGCAACTACACCATATGTATCCGACTTGAAGTGAAATGTCTGCACAATATCCGGTCGAATCTTTTTGATTAATCCGACGACAAATGTGAATCGACTTATTGCACGGTGATCATATATTTTCCCCATTTCTAAATTAAACACTCTGGCATATGGTCTAAAATAGCGCAACACTTCGTTCCGTGCCTCAAAACAAAGTATCCACGGATCAAATAGATTTTTATCAAGGCAGCGAACAAGGGAATACAAATGTTTCTCCGTACCTGCCAATCCCAGTAGTTGATCGATGATGTATAATATTCTAATTTTCACGAAGGATGGCATTTCGCAAATCGTAAATAAAGGAAGACATCAGCATATTTTCAGGAAGGTATCTTACGTGCGGCATAGTAATACATTTTCTCCCCAAGATCCAAACATCGTTATGTTTTCTTATGCCGCCGCCAAGCGTACAAACTCCACGTATTTTTAATTCTTTCAAGTAGTTTACAACTTCGGACATCCTTCCGTTATACCCCCCATAAGGCAATGCAAACAAATCTATTTTCGTGCCCAAACGAGACTCCAGATAATGTATAGACCTTTCTAATTCTTCATATAAAATACTAGGGTCCATATCATGCTGAAAATAGCTATGAAAATGAGAGTGGCTTCCAATGGTCACATAGCTGCACGTGGACATCTCCTTCAATTCGTCATCTTTGAGGATAAGCTCTTTTAATGACGGATCCTCTATATCCACGGACAGCCGGTCAAATATGTGAAGAAGAAATTCTCTTCTCTTTTTCGGCAACATAATTTTTGAGGTTTCATTTACAATCTTCAATGCCTCCAGTTTTGATGTTCGATTCCCAATAAAAAAATTTTTGAGACCATAATCGGTCAGATCCAGATGTCTTGCACGCGTCGAATTCAAGGCAAAAGCCACCGCATCAACAAATGGCGGAATACCATCCTCAAGTGGCGACGTTTGCAAAAACAAGGTAAAGGGCACTTTCATTTGACTTAANGTCGGAAATACCACCTCAAAAAAAGATTTATAGCAATCNTCAAAAGTTATAACAACGTAAGGCNTATCGATATCCCCGGTACTAAGACGCTCAATAGCTTGATAAATAGAAATAATCTCATAGTTTTCCTTCAAATATCGAATTTGTCTTTTGAATAGAGCAGGTGGAATCTGAATATGAAGGTAATCCCGTTCCGAAATATCGTGGTAAGTCAAAAAAATAATAGAAGGATCTTTCCTTTTTAGCACTTCCAGCAAACCTAAATGATGCGCGATCCAGCTGAAAAGTACCTTTAGGTGGGTCCTTATATTCCAATCAAAAGAAATCAACATCTCCACCTGTAAGAATTGGTTTGACTAGATGACCATGGAGGTTCCTTCTTGAAAAAAACAAAACCTCCCTACCTTGCCGGAGATCCAGCAAGGTTAGCTTGAGCAAGCCATTGTGGATAGGTCTGAAACCGGCAATCGAAAAATATGCAACCTTCTTATTCGTCACATTCAGCAACCGGTGAATATACTTCAGATCAAATACGGGTTTCATACTTTCATCAAACATATCCCAGATAATAGCAGAGAATTTCTCTTTTCCAGAATAAACAAGAAATTTATTTCCGATCCTTTCCCCGTGTACCTCATTTTGGATAAAAGGGTTCTTAAAATATTTCCATTTGACATAAGATAAACTCCGAATACACCATAAATTTTCTGTTGATCCGGATGATGNATTGCAAGAAGTATCTTTCTCAAGAAATCGCTCAACAAAAGATCTCCTGAAATTACTTTTTTTGCCAGAACGCTTACTCAATTCTTTGATTATCGATCTGCCAACAAAATACATCAGGATCGCTATATTTCTGAAAATTCGTAATTCCTTATAAAAACCAATACGTTTATACCCAACATATTTCTGAATTTTGGCAGATATCCTATTTGGAAATGCAACATATGCCTCAAATTCACCATCTTTAATGATTTCTTTTTGGAGCGCAATTGCAGGACCAAGACTGCGGTACTCCGGCAAAATCGCAAAATCTGCAGGAATGCCTACAGAAATTACTTCCTCCCCATATTTGTATTCGCCTGGCAATACAGCACAACATCCAAAAAACTTCTTCTCTTTTTTATGCCAAAGCATGTATAGAACCGCTGGCCCTGCAGGATTTTTGATATAGCCCCATTCTATGCGTCTTTTATCTAGCGACGGAAGACTCTTTTCCCAAATGTCTTGAAGGGCGTCTTCGGGATAATTGCCAATAAATTTTTCAATCGAAAAAAAACTCATCGCACCATCAATCAATCCGAGGCAAAATCAAACACATATACTTTTGGTTCTATTCCTTCCATCACCCCACAACCATAAAGTGTCATAGCCGCCAAATCCAAAAACTTCCGAACGGGCGACCATGGCACATCAGGGTCATGATACTTTGCATTCGGGCCTCCCAAGGGCAGTATTATATTTTTTGCTGAATAATAATCGAGAGCCACCGGATCTTTGCTCGCAAGAATGGTTTTCACCCTTTTCGCAAGGGATATTTGGGTCCTCGAACCGTAACCAACCCACTCGGCGGTTACGATATTCAAATCCGCTTTACGGATCGTTTTCATGAAGTAAGCAATCGGCCCAGCTTTTGCATACCGGAAAAGAACTCCTCCACAACTATGTACATTCCGGTAACCCAGCGGCTTTAACCCCGGTTTGCCACAACTCAAATCCATAACACCCATATAATTTTTAATAGCACTTGTTATCCCTGTATCGCTTCCATGTGTATTCAGCACCGCGAAATTAATAAAGCGTATTTTTCTATCAGAAAGATACCGACCTCCCCCTTTCCCATCTCTCAAATAGGGACCGTTTTTAAAATCAATGGTTATTCCACTATAATTGGATGTAAAAACTGGATAGGTCATTTTCACTTTATACTTGCGGAGTCCAAAAAATGGAGAAAATACATAATCAATATCCGTCCAAACATAACCATCGCCTTCCCAGGGCCCTTTGACAATGCCGCCATTCTGCGCGTTTCCCCATGCCCATGCAGGTTTTGGTCCGCCATCACGCCAGTGGCATTTCGTAACGTTTTTACATCCTTGTTTCTGGTAGAGCTCAATAAGCGTATTCAAGTTATGATTAACCCCATCTATTTCGCCGTTGATCTCGCTAAAATGTGTCCAACCACGGATGTTATCCCGCTCGCTGTCCGGAAGTCTGTCATCCATAAAATGGTGGTTTTCAGCAATGATAACTTCGCCTTCAAATCCTGGGATGTCCAGAACCAGATCAATAAAACCCTTGATTGCAGCAAGATTCGTCCGTCCCTGGTTCCACCACTGGGCATTCGGTTTTATGATCACAATATCTTTTGGTCCAACAAATTGCTGAATGCCTCCCATCATTTCAACAACCTTCTGAACATTTTGCTGAGGCGTTCCATTGCGTGAAACGTATATTTCGGAAATTAACATTTCTCTTGATCTANTTCTCCCCGATTTTTCAACGCTTGCAAGCGCCTCAACCTTCCCTATAAGCGGCACTGCCACCGCGGCACTTAGNAATTTGAATAGTCGAATAGTAGAAGAGAGAAACTTCCGCCTGTTCATTTCAAATGATCTCTAAATCTGCTATCCGGAATCACCACTACCAAATGTGAGTGGACTCATTCTCAAGGGCGCGGTTGAAGTCCGTTTTCTTTGAATATCGTTCAAAATGTATTCCACCTGCTCTGGCAGGATACCCAGCCTTTTGGATATTTCTTCGGTCGCCATCCCCTCATTACCAAGCTGCCAAACTGCATCCAGAATATGAAAGGGTACGCGAAAAAAGAATTCTTCCTGTGATTGATCGGCCGGATACGTATCTGTAGTAGGCTTCCTATTCCGAATCTCGTCGGGAATACCTAAATATTCTGCCAAACGATATATTTGCGATTTATAGAGATTCTGAATCGGTTGAATATCCGCTCCCCCATCTCCATATTTGACAAAAAAGCCAAGATCGTGCTCGTTTTTGTTGGACGTGCCGACCACCGCGTAATTTCTTAATTCCGCATGATAATAAAGCATCGCCATGCGTAACCGTTGTTTCATATTGGACGCTGCCACAATTTGAAGATAATTCTCAAAGTTTAGCCTTTTCCTGATTCTCTTTTTCCCATCTATGATTTCGATTTCGAAAATATTCAGCATCTTTCCTTTCAAAGGATTCGATTTCAGCACAATCTTGAAAGGCATCTTTGGATGAAAATCCGGATACTCCCTGCAAATTGCTTCATTCCTTTTGTGATAACACCCCATTCCTTCAAGGGCCGCTGTCATATCTTCAACAATCAGTTCAATCCCAAGACTTTCTGCAAAATCCCTGGCCAGCTTCACACTTTCGGCACTGGAATCCTTCTCGGGTAGAGCCAGCCCAATAACCCGATCTTTCCCGATGGCTTCCACACAAAGGGAAGCTGTTACGGCAGAATCTATGCCTCCGCTAATCCCTATTACCGCTCCTTTTTTCCTCAATTTTTTGAAGATCGCAAAACGAAGCCACGTACTGCACTTTTCAGAAAAAAGTTCCGGGTCAAACTCTGGCATGTAAACAGAATTCATCATTGGCCACCTTCCTCGTATGCACGGATACACCGGGGCTTATTTCTCCGCCTTAGGCCGATTATTCTGCCGGAAATCAAAAACCAGGGTATCTTCTCGCTTCACCTCCATTNTTCCTTGCGGAGGATTTGCAAACTGATCATCCAACAGGGCTGTGGTAAGGATCCCGATAAAAGCCATCTCCTCCCTTTCCGAAATAAACCGGGATTCATCAAATAGCCGCTCTGCAAGCAGGTGAACTTTGTTTTTGTTAAATAAGCAAGTGCTTTTCTCAAAAACGACCTCTTCAAGACAATCCCATAAAAACCTTTTCGCAGCCAATAAAAAGCTTCGTATCGGAGCCCGGAACGGTTTTTTTTCACGCCATACCACCGTCGAAGGCAAGTGTTCCTCAAACGCTTTCCGTAAAATCCATTTTTCCTTCAAGGCGCGAAGTTTAAAGTGCGGTGGTAATGC
>MTOL01000032.1 GCA_002011685.1 Deferribacteres bacterium JdFR-76 | reverse complement strand
CCTTCGATCATGGCCGCCGTCAGAATCATCATACCCCGGATATCACCCGCTGCCTCCGGCTGGCGGGATACACCTTCCATGGCCGCACTGGCCAGCTTGCTAATCCCGTATCCACCACCGATCGTAGCACCAGCGGCTCCCAAACCTGCTGCCAGATAAGCGAATGCCAATGACAGATCCATACTTCAATCCTCCCTTCTTGGTTTTCAGATTGTCCTTTTTTAATGCTCCTCTTCCAACGCAAGTCCAATAAAAACAGCAGAAAGCATGGTAAAAATGTATGCCTGGATGAAGGCAATCAGAATCGCCAGCAGATCAATTGCCACCGCCGAAGGTACTGCCAGAAAGGCGATAATCACGCTCCGGAATATGAAAATTAGCCCCAGGAACGTGTAGAAAACCAGATGGTCCGCCAGCATGTTGGCAAACAAACGGATGGCCAGAGCAAAGTGTTTCGTAAATAGTCCCATAATTTCGGCAATGAACAGGATAGGAATCACAAAAAACGGCACGTTGGGTGGAATCATGCTTTTGAAATAACCGAAGAAACCTTTCTTCATCATCCCCGCGCCCTGGCCAATCAGAAACGTGAGGATCGCCATGGTGGCGGTGACGCTCAGATTTGATGTGGCGGTTGCCCCCATGGGCACAATGCCCAGCAGGTTTGCCGTGAGGATGAAAAAGAAAGCTGTTAACAAGTAAGGCGCAAAGCGCCTGGAATTTTCGCCCAGGTACGGGAACATTACATCATCGCGGAGAAAAATCACAATGGCTTCCAGCGCATTCGCCAATCCCCTGGGAACCAGAGCCGGCCGCCGGAAGACGATCCCGAAAAGAAGAATCAGAACCAGAGCGGCAATCCAGATCATCAGCACATGGAGGGTAATGGAAAGATCAATGCCAAAGACTTTGGGCAGTGGGAAAATTACATGGTCCGAAAGATGTTCCAAAATCCAGCCTGCACCGCCTTCGTGTTCACCTCCCCCTTCTTCCGGAGAAAAACCAAGAAGCCGGATGCCCAAACTTAACAACAACCCCATCAGCTGTCCGTCCCCTTTCGTTTAAGCTGCCGATGAATGACCCACACTTCGACCGTTTGAAACAAAAAATAATACCCAGCCAAAATCAACAAAAACCAGAATACGGGAAACCAGCCGTACCGCCAAACCAGGGCCAGGATCCCCATCACAACAAGAATTCTCAGGGCCATACCACCCAAAAGAACCCCAAAGAACACCTTATGCGAACGGGCAAAGGCCCACTGATTCGCAAGATAGCCAAGCAAAATAATGATCCAGCTTGTGCCCCATCCCCAAAAAAGGACAACTAATTTATGATTCTGTCCAAGTGAAATCAACAAAAAAAGCCCCAAAATTCCAGATAAAATTCCTGTCACAAAATAAATCGACAGGAACTCTCCAATGCTTTGTTTATTTTTCATCCGTTTTTGTTTTATTCTTCAAATACACTGTTTTGTAAATAGTCCAGATTCCCGAAACTGCGCCCAGAAACGTGCCGGTGAGTAGAAACAGAGGTGTGGTGTGAAGCCGTCTGTCGAGCCAGAGGCCTCCCAAAACTCCCACACCCATGGAAACAGCCAGCCGCCATCCCAGATCCAGATAAGGAGCCACTTCCCGGAAAGCGGCTGAGAATCCTTTCTTTTCACCTGTGGGCCGCAAAGGCTATTTGGCTTCCTCCGTCACACGCTTATCGGCCGGCTCTTCTTTCTTCCCAAAAATCCCCTTCGCCCTGCCAACCTCTTCAGTGCCCCGCATCTGGGATGTTCCGTCAAAAACGGCCCCCTCATCAATAACCAGTTTGCTGGCGCGCAGCTGACCCACAAATTCCGATGTGGATTCCAGGGTCACCTTCCCGGATGCTACCAGTTTGCCTTTTATCTTGCCGCCCACTACGGCGTTCTTCACGTATATTTCTCCCTCAACTTCGCCATCTTTGCCAATAATGATGGAATCCGAAGAACGGATGTTTCCTTTTACTTTCCCGTCCACCCGAAGGCTATGTTCGATCTTCAGATTCCCTTCAAAATAGCTCCCTTTCCCGATCAGCGTGTTCAGATCTCCCATTTTGTCGTAACCGCCTTCGTTTTTGTCTTTGAACATACCACCACCTCACCGTTTATTCCGTTCTCGCCTTCTTTCTATGAACCTTTCCGCGCTTCATTCTGATTGAGTGCGTAGACGTACCTGCGCGGGTCTACCGGCACACCGTTTTGCCAGATCTCAAAATGCAAATGCGGGCCAGAGCTGGTTTGGCCGGAGCTACCCAGCAGAGCAATCGGTTCGCCTTTTTTGACATAGCCGCGCTGTTTCAGAATACGCATGTTGTGGGCGTACACACTGAATATTCCGCCTCCGTGATAAATGATGATCAAATTCCCCAGGTCCGGCGACCACCCCGCAAAAATGATTTGGCCGCTTCCTGCCGCTTTTACAATGGATCCACGCTTGGAAGCGATGTCGATTCCCATGTGGCGGGCCACGGGCGAAAATTCTGATGCTGCTGCCGTGTCAAACCCCAGGGTTACCAGCCCCTCTACCGGCAAAAGCGTGGGCAAATCGGCATACAGCATGTGGAAAGGCGTGCGGACTTCGCGCACTGCCCGGTATTTTTCGTCGCCGGCCAGAACATACGGACGCGCCGGCGGCTCAGAAGCCGGTGTTTCGCTTACGGGTATCTCCCTCGGGTTCTGCACATAAGAAGGAATATCAGCCGTTGCCTCCCCCGCCTCTGCCACTTCAACCCCCAACGAAATTTTGAGTTTTCTTGCCAGATCCTGCAGTTCCTTAAACTTCGCCGCAATGCGGTAAATCTGCCGGTTTTCATTCTCCAGCCGGGTGCGTTCGGCTTTCAGGGCAACGTTNTCCTTATGAATCACATAATAGCGGTAATAAAAAAAGGCCCCTGCAAGAATGTGCAGGGCCAGCAGAAGCCCGACGCCCACCAGAACCCGGAGTGTCCGGACACTGAGGCGAAAAACAATGGGTTCCGAATGGTCATCCGGAACCACCATGAACGAAACGATCCGGCGTTTCTTTTTCGGTTTCGTCTTTGCCATGTATTACAGAGCCCGTTCCTTTTCTACAAGAATGTTGTAAATCCGCTCCAGATCTGCATCGGAATAATACTCAATTTCGATCTTTCCCCCCTCTTTTTTCGGATAAATGCGCACCTGCGTACCAAACACCTCCCGGAATTTATCCTCCACGTGAATGATCTGTGGCGTCCGTTTAGGCTGACGCGGCCGGGTTTCACCCGTTTTTCCTTCCTGGAGGGAACGCACTATTTGCTCGATCCGGCGAACGGACAAATTCTGCCGAACCACCTTTTTCCAGAGCTTCAGCTGCAGATCACGATCTTCAACGGACAGGAGCGCCCTGGCATGCCCCATGGACAGCTCCTTTTTCCTCAAGCTTTCCTGAATTTCCACCGGAAGCTTGAGCAACCGGAGAAAATTGGTCACCGTACTGCGGTCTTTGCCAACCTTTTGGGCCACTTCTTCCTGTGTAAGGTGGCATTCATTGATCAGGCGCTCATAAGCCCGGGCCACATCAATGGGATTGAGATCTTCCCGCTGGATGTTTTCAATCAGGGCCAGTTCCAGCATCTCGTCATCCGATTCCACCCGGATGATGTAAGCTGGAATCTGAGCATATCCCAGCTCCTTAACGGCCCGCAGGCGGCGTTCACCGGCCACCAGCTGATAGCCGCCGTCTTTTTTTCTTACCGTAATGGGCTGAACCACTCCTTTTTCGGAAATAGAACGCTTCAGCTCCTCCAGGGCATGTGGATCAAACTCCTCCCTGGGCTGATAGGGGTTCGGTTCAATCTGATCTACTGGAATTTCACCAAACCGTTCAACGGGAAGATTCTGAGGTTCCGAATAATCGGGAATGAGGGCCGCAAGTCCTTTGCCAAGCCGCCGTTTACCGCCCATTCGCCAAAACCTCCTCCGCAAGACGCATATAGTTTTCCGTTCCGGTAGACACCGCGTCGTACAGAATAATCGGTTTTCCGTAGCTCGGTGCCTCGCTCAAGCGCACGTTCCGGTGAATAACCGTTTTGAACACTTTATCCTCAAAATAATTCCTCACCTCTTCGGCGACCTGGCGGGAAAGGTTCAGGCGGCTGTCGTACATGGTCAGCAAAACCCCCTCAATCTCCAGAGATGGGTTCAGATGCTTCTGAACCAGCCGGATCGTATTTAGCAGCTGGCTCAGTCCCTCCAGTGCGTAATATTCACACTGGATCGGGATAATTACCGAATCTGCGGCCGTAAGACTGTTAATGGTCAGTAACCCCAGCGAAGGCGGGCAATCGATAAAGATGTACTGGTATTCTTTCTGGATCTTCTTCACCGCATCGCGGAGAATTTTCTCCCGCGCGATAGTGCTCACCAGTTCGATCTCAGCACCCACCAGACGGATATTGGACGGGATGATATCCAAAAACTGAATCTGGCTTTTGATAATCGCTTCGTTGATGTCCAGATTTTCAATCAGAACATCGTAGATACTGTGTTTTACATTCTGCGGATCGATCCCGATTCCACTGGTAGCATTGGCCTGCGGATCGATGTCAATCAGAAGGGTATCGATTTCAGCAACAGCAATACAACTGGCCAGATTGACTGCCGTTGTGGTTTTGCCAACTCCGCCTTTCTGGTTTGCAATCGCAATTACTTTCGCCATAAAACCCCGAATCCGCCGTTTTGATCGATAAAATATACTTGCAGGTCCAGTCAAAAGCAAGTTAAAACTTTTTTAAAACTTACGCCCGATTTTTGCCCTCGAAAAAGCAAAAGTTGGACGGCAAAATCCAGCCATCCCGGAAATTTTCACTTGAATGTGTACGAAACCGGAAAAAAGAAAGGCGTTCTCCCGTCCCCTTCAAAAGGAGAACGCCTTTTTCTGATGAATAGGCTTCCCAGGCAAGCCAATTCTAATCGATCGGTTTGAGGTAAATGCTCCCGTTGACAGTTTTCAGGATGATGTATCCGCCCCCGCCATTCAGCTCCGCCTCGATACTGCGGCGGCTGATCTTCCCTTTCACCTGAATGGGAATGCTGGTGTGAATACGGCCGTTCACCGTACTGGCTTCAAGCGTGGCCTGCAGTTCTTTGGGCACCAGAAGACGGATGCTGCCATTGACTGTCTGGAACCGCATCTCATCGAATTCGCGGATCTTCGCCAGTTCTACACGGATCCCACCATTCACCGTCTTGCAGGACACCTGGCCTCCCGCATCTTCCACCCGGATATCCCCGTTGGTGGTGCGGCAATCAATACGGCCCTCCAGGCCTTTGACAAGAATTGAGCCATTAACCAGACTTATGTCCAGATCTGCGCGCTGGGGCACCCGCAACTCGAAATCAACGCGAACGGAAGGGCGTGAACGACCAAATAGCCAGGAGAGCCAGCTTCCGCCGCTCCGCCAGGGATAGTCCACCTCAATATTTAGCCGCCTCCGGCCGTGATCCATCCGGATTTCCACCTCTTCCAGATAGCGTTCGGCCCGCCGTCTGCTGCTGGAACGCAACACCACACGGGCGTACACTTCCACTTCTTCGCGCTCCCAGGTGCGGATTTCCACCCGTCCGTTCACATTGTCCAAAAGAATGTCCCCTCCCGGGCGGAACTCAAACCGCTTGCGGATCTCGCGCTCAACAGTCGCAGCATCCGCTGCCTGAACCCCACCAGCAATAAGAAGCAGAAATAGAAGAATCAAACGGCTCCTTTTCCTTGCGAAACCAGCCATAGCCCCTCCAGCTTTTATGGAAAAACCATCCCTCTCCGCTTCACGGAACCACGAGCATGTCTCCAATCTTCCCGGAACAGATGACAGACACCGCCCTACTTTTTCTTAAATACCACAAAAAACTCAAAAAACTGTTTCTTCAGCAGCTGATCCAACGTCATTTCCCAGACCGCCACATCATCAGACAGGATACGCGTGGCATTGGACGTTACAATTTTTCCCGGCAGAATCCACTGAAAACGGAAGGTTACCTCTGCCAGCAATTCCCGGTTTACCACCCGGTTGATTCCCAGCTTTCGGAAAAGAGCACCTTCTGTGACCGGACCTCTCTCCAGTACCAGAAACCGCCGTACACGCCAGCGCCCCTTACCTTCCCGGATGAAACGGAACCCTTCCGAGGCAAATCTGGGCAGCTGATTCAGATTACCCAAGCGGCTGAACTGCAGCATGATGTAGACGTGGGTCCAGCGTCCTTTTTGGAGGATCGCCTTCCGCCGCAGATCCACCCCTTCGCCCACATAATTTCTTGAGATGTACTCTTCAATTTCATACGGATCCGACGGAAAATAAAGGTTCTGAAACCGCATATCGCGCTGATTGGCATAATGCACCAGCAGCAAGCCGGAACCATCGGGACGCAGAATGAGCTGCTCGTCGTATTCTAGGCAGCCTACCGCCGTGCTAACCACCAGCAGCAATAACAAAACCTGCGCTGATCTTTTCATTCTCACCCGCCGGGTAGTAGGTAAATATCTCCGGTTTCCGAAACACACCGTAGCTGTCCCACAACATCGCCCGAAGGCATCCACTCAAACCTTCGCCGCGAAATTCCGGTAAAGTGTGGTCCCACATTTCCTATTGGCATGAGAATACCGTCGGCCGTATCCAGTAGAACGCTCCAGAGCAAATCATCCGGAAGACGCAGAAACAGATCTCCGCTCCGGGATTCAACATTCCAGCTTGCGAGATTGCCCCCCGGAAAAAAAACGTAAACATCTCCGCGCCCGGCCCGGATGTCGGCCTCGTTGACCGTGCAGTTCACAAAATAAAGTGTGGCTTCGTCAGACCGGGCCATAAGCCGCTCAGCGAAAAGCCGCTGAACTTCCGTACCTCCTTCCACTATCTGAATCTGGCAACTTGGAAGAATGTCTTCATCCCCGGAGATATCGGACAGGCGGATTTCCCCGCTGTGCAGTTTCACGTTCAGAGCAGAAGTTTTGAGGTGCCGGATCTGCACTTCACCCGTGGTACATTCCAGTTCCACCTCCGCAACCAGCGAATCCATATCGATGCTGCCTTCTGTGATGCGCACAAACAGCTGAATTCCCTCCGGCACGCGCAGTTCTGCACGGATTTCGCCCGGACGTGCGCCGCGGAGTCCCGTCCAGCGCAATAGACTTCCCAGCGGATTGCCCTCTCTCAACCCAACATCATAAAACTGAAGCCCGTTGGGCAGCTCCTTTGCCACCCAGTCCATCTGCTTCAGGCGCGCCTCCGCCGCCTTTCGCGAAACGCCCTGAGCAACTTTTTCCAGCTCCACACGGATGCTGGACTTCTTCCAGGGTCGCAACACCAGCCGCCCGTAACTCAGGCGGATCTCCAAACGCTCTTTTCCGGCAAACGGAAATATCAGTACTTCCCTGTGACTGAGTTCATAGGCTTGGGTGTCGCCGCACCAGAAAAAAAGCAAAAGCAAACCCAGTAATGGAGAAATCCGCGGCACACGCGTGGTCCACATTGTGCCTATTCATCCCTTGACTTTTTTAACCGAACATCCAGAGATCCAAGCCCCGGCGAAACAGAAATCTCCAACCCATGATCCGCTTCTTCATAAGCCGGTAGAAAATAGTATTTCCCGTGACGATCAAACTCGTCCGGGATGTCTACAGCGGAAAAAAACAGGAATTTAGAAACCCGCAGGCGGACAGGACTATCTTCGGGTACGTAGAGGGTTGTTTCTCCCAGACTCAGGTTCAGGTCCAGCTCCTGGTCAAAATCGATTTCAGCGTCGCCGCTCAGGTCTACACTCAGTTCGCCGATGCTTCCATCGACGGCTGCATAACGGAAGCGGGCATTTCCTAGCTTTTTTACACTCAGTTCGCCAATTTTGGTATCGATGTATATCTCCTCGGCAATGCCGGGATTCGGCTCAGAGAACGAGATAATCGTTTCGCCGGCCAGCATTTTCAATTCCAGGCGCCTCAGAAAGATTCCCCCCAGCTCAATGTCTGTTTCTCCGGCTTTGATCCGGCTTTCTATCTCAATGGGCACATCCACCGGCAGCTCGAGCACCAGCCGTGCCACGGTGTCCCGTCCCCGGTCATCGTCCAGCCACTTTCGTACGTCAAAGTACACGTAGAGTTCGTTATCATCATCGTCAAACTCCACATCCAGGCGGAGGCGCCGCTCTGCATACCGTGCGGTCAGATAGACATCCCGGTCCTCGCCGGAGGGTCGGATCTCTATTTCACCCGCATCCACTTCCAGGCGAACGAACAGAGGTTCATCGCGGGAAGCCGTAAAGTGATATTCTTTTTCAACGACACCGGGCACTTCCCGCGCCCAGAGGACCGGATTCCCTGCCTGCATCAAAATAAAAAGCAAGCAAATATTCAAAACAGAGCGCATTCTCTATTCCTCCTTGATGATTTGCAGGCGTATTCGCTCAAAATGGTCTGGAGATCCGGAATGTAATCCGGATGGCATCCACACTGCGGTCGGTCCGTTTGGCGATGTTTAACCGTACGGTCCCGTCGTCATTGGCAAAGGCGATCCCCACATCAGCCCTCAAATCAGATGGCGTGAGATCCTGAAATCGGAGCTCCTGCCGGGGCCAGGCCGCACCGGCATCCACAAACAGGACCAGATTAAACAGATCAAACCAATCTATAAACGGGATATCCGGATACCAGTCCAGACGGTCCCAGTTAATGGCGTACTCCAGGTTTGCCAGCACCATCCGGGTCCCGGTGAACGCTTTGTAATCGTAGGCCCGCAGGGTGCTGATTCCACCGATATCAAAATACTTTTGCACCGGCACACGGCCGGATGTTTCTCCGATGCGCAGCCGGAAATTCAGATTTTCCCCGCGAGAAATTGGCTGGTAACGGCGGATATCCAGAATATACCGCTGATACGCCAGCGCATTGTCCATATCCTCCCGAAAGTACTCAGCGATGGCCTGAACGAGCCAGCCCCTCCGCGGCGCGTGGCGGCGGTTGCGTGTATCGAAACAGAGCCTTCCGACAAATCCTTTAAAAGTTGCCTCTTCTACCGGCGGATTGGGACGAAACCGCTTTTTCCCGCCAAAAAGAGACCATTCCGATAGCACATCCAGACTCCGGTGTTCTTCTTCATAATACCCGGCCCGGAGTCTCAAGTGGCGCGTCAGATTCTGGGAGATGTAAAACCCGTAGCCTTTCCGCTGGTAAAAATCGTGGAAATCCTCATGTATCAGCAGGGCCGCTAGCATGTTTTCCGTTTCCGGGATAATCCAGCGGTCCTCGGTATAGGTGAGATCGTAGCTCTCAATCCCGATGGCAAACCGGGCATCCACCGGGAAAAAGCTCCGCTCCAGCACGGCATGATAAATAAACCGCTTGCTTTTGGTGGACAATGCAGCCTTCCCGTAAAGCTGCATTGTACCATGCCGGCGGTAGCTGATCGGTGATTTTTTCAGCCCCAGAACCACCCCATCCACCCGGTTATAGCTGAAATAAAAGGAGTCGTCATCCCAACCATCCACAGCAGTAGCACACTCGTCATCACACGGGCCGGCAATTGAAGCATACCGGTGAGAAACAGAGTGCCCCGCCATAGTCACCGAGCCAAACGCCAGAAGAACCAATACAGTCAGGCAGGCATACTGTATTCTTGTCCGGTTCCCGAGCATGATCAGATCCTCCTTTTGGTCCCATCCGAGTCATGCATAACATACGGGAAGGCCGTTTTCAGGTTGCAAAAGATTTTGCCCGTCACCTGCGGAATTTGGTCACTTTTCGGGTGTCACCCGGATGTTTCCGGGTTATCGCTCGCCGGCGCCGGTTTCTTTTGCACGCTGCGGGCAAATTCCAAAAACTGACGCATGTCCTCCGGGAGTTCACTCACAAAATAAAGTTTCTCCCCGGTTCGTGGATGGACGAACCCGAGAGTCCGGGCGTGGAGGGCCTGCCTGGGCATCTTTTCCAGGTACTGCTGGGCCAGTGGCCGTTCCGCAGCCTTCAGCGAACCAACCCGCTTGCGCTTGCCCCCATACACGTAGTCGCCCACCACCGGATGACCCAGATGGGCCATATGCACCCGGATCTGATGCGTACGCCCGGTTTTAAGCTGGCATTCCACAACACTGATCAGCGGCAGTTCTTCAAGAACCCGGTACTCCGTAATTGCCAGTTTTCCTTCTGAAAGCACCGCCATTTTTTTGCGGTTGGTAGGACTGCGCCCGAAAAAGGTTTCGATCCGCCCCGTTTTCTGTTCGAAATGGCCCCACACAACCGCGACGTAGCTCCGCTCGATGGTACGGCTGGAGAACTGTTCCGAAAGCTTCCGGTGCACATAGTCATCTTTGGCGATCACCATCAATCCAGAGGTATCTTTATCCAGCCGGTGAACAATCCCGGGTCTCGTTTCACCGCTAACTTCCGAAAGCTGATTGCAGTGGTACAGAAGAGCGTTCACCAGCGTTCCGTCCGGATGCCCCACAGCCGGATGGACCACCAGCCCGGCAGGTTTGTCTATTACCAGCAGATGCTCGTCCTCAAAAAGCACGGCGAGCGGTATGTTTTGCGGCACCAGCTCCAGTTTCCGCGGCTCCGGGATCTCCACATGGATCTCTTCGCCGGGATGTACCAGATAGCTTTGCTTAACAGGAACTCCGTTGACCCGAACCAGCTGCTCTTCAATCCACTTTTGAATCTGAGAACGGGAAGCCTCTTCGATGCAGACTGCCAAAAACTTATCAATGCGTTCGGATGGCTGATTGGGAGGGACGACGATGTGAAGCTGCCGGCGGGACATCGGCCTCAGGATTGTGGAGACCGGGATTCTTTCAGCGGTGCGGTTTCTTCTTCCGGATGTTTTTCAAACAGAATGACAACCAGCAGGATAATCATTCCGACGGTCACGGCAGAATCGGCGACATTGAACACGGGCCAGCGCAGCTCCCCAATGCCCACATCAATGAAGTCCACTACCGATCCGCGGAAAACCCGGTCAATGAGGTTGCCAATGGCTCCTCCCAGAACCAGAGAGAGGGACCATTTTACGACTTTCCTATCACCGCGGGTTTTGAGCAAATAGGCAAATATGACGATACTTGCGGCCACAGAAAAGATGGTAAAAAGGGTACGGTTGCCAATCTGAATCCCAAAGGCCATTCCGGGATTCTCAATGTAGGTGTAGCGCAAAAAATCCCCGAGCACCTGGCGGGATTCGCTGAGCATCATGTATTTTTTAGTCAGCCACTTGGTGGCCTGAT
The DNA here is from genome assembly GCA_002011685.1 of Deferribacteres bacterium JdFR-76. GTDB lineage: Bacteria > Zhuqueibacterota > JdFR-76 > JdFR-76 > JdFR-76 > JdFR-76. The sequence continues at coordinate 1,344 of MTOL01000032.1, read as the reverse complement.
CCAGCACCACGACGAAAAACGAAAGAACAAAGTACCGCAACCGATCCACCTTACGCCTTTTGTGATTCTTCTTTCGACTTGCAGTCGATACACAGCCGCGCATGCGGAACCGCTTCCAGACGTTCAGGAGAAATGGGCTCTCCACATTCTTGGCACAGCCCGTATGTTCCCTTCTCGATGCGTGCCAGGGCCTCATCGATGTGGTAAATCAGCCGCCCTTCACGGTAAGCCAGCATGAATGCCTTCTCCCGTTCCTGGGTATCGGTCCCCTGGTCAGCCATGTGGTACGTATAGGCCGAATTTTCACCACTGGCGTCTTTCATCGTGTCGCTAAATGACGTTTCCCGGATGTACCCAAGCTGCTCCAACAGTTCCTGCCGTTTTTTCAGAAGCAGCTCCCGGTAATGTTCCAGCTGTTTTGAATCCATGGCCGCACTCCTCAGCTACTCGGATTTGATGCGCTCAATCGAAATCTTTGCCCTGTACTCATTGATCTTCCATTCCTTGGTGTAATCGAGATCCTGAAACTCACCGTTCACCGATTCGGCCAGCGTTTCCGTTTGAATATAATCTCGCATCTCTTCCACAGCCCGGGCCAGTTCGGACGGGCCTTCGAAACAGATGCGGATCCGGTCCGTTANCTCGTAGCCGGCTTCCTTGCGCATATTCTGAACCCGGTTCACAAATTCGCGGGCCAGTCCTTCGCGCTTTAGATCGTCCGGTCCGTAATCGTAAGATCCAGCCCAATTGCCAGGCCATCTTCGTTATGGACCACCATGTTGGGTGGATTTTCGGTCTGGATCAGGATATCGTCCGTGGTCAGGTGAATTTCGCGGCCCTCGAACGTAAGCTCCAGCTGCCCTTCTTTTTGAAGCCGTGCAACGTCCACCGGTTTCATATTATCGACAATTTCCACAATCTTCTTAACATCCTTTCCGAACTTCGGCCCCAGCGATTTGTAATTGGGCCTGGCCCGCAGTACAAAAAGATGGTCCGGATTGTCCAAAAGTTCAATATTTTTTATGTTAATTTCTTCACGGATAAGGGCTTCCATTTCCCGGATCGCCCGGCGGCGCCGCTCGGAAGGCGTGGCAACAACCATGCGTTTGAGCGGTTGCCGGACCTTCACACCTGCTTCACTGCGCAGAGCCCGCGCCACACTTACCACGTAGCGGGCAATCTCCATCCGATCCAGCAGCTCCTCATCCAGAAAACGGTATTCCTCTTGGCTGGAATCCGGATAAAAGGCCAGGTGCACGCTTTCGTACGGCTCTTTGCCTATTGCGTTCAAACTGCGGTACAGGGCATCGGCGGTAAACGGCGCATACGGAGCGATGAGCTTCG
>MTOL01000029.1 GCA_002011685.1 Deferribacteres bacterium JdFR-76 | reverse complement strand
CCTCCACGTAGTCCCGCTCCCGGTTAAAATCCCGATACATGCGTCCGCGCCGTTCCACCCGCCGCGGTTTGGTGCGCACATTTCTGGCTTCAATCCGGAGCGTTCCCCCTTCCGGCATGGCATCGATGGCGTTGATAAACAGATTAAGAAAAATCTGCTGGATCTGATTGAGATCCGCATAAACCGGTTTCAGGTTTTTTTCGTATTTTTGCTCAAACTGTATTTTGCTGGACCGAAGCCGTTTTCCCAGGAGAACCAGAACTTCGTGAACAATATCCGGAAGCTGGTGGAGTTTTCGTACCGGCGGGCGTGGCCTGGCGTAGGAGAAAAAGGCGCGGAGTAGTTCATCCAGCCGGTTTACCTGGCGCACAATCCGCTGCAGGTATTCCCGGTGTGGGTGATCTTCGGGAATTTCCTCTTCCAGTGTCTGTGCAATGGTTTTGATCCCTGCGAGAGGGTTGCGGATTTCGTGAGCAATGCCAGCGGCCAGTACCCCCAGCGATGCAAGCCGGTCCATGCGCACCATTTCCAGCTGCATCCGTTTGGTTTCCGAAATATCCCGGAACGTTATGATTGTGCCCAGAGGTTTGTTGCCGTTGCCCAGCCAGGGCGTGTGGCTGAAGCCAATATGCACCTTCTTCCCTTCCCGATTGGTGATCTCGATCTCCTGGCTGAGAATGGCGCGGTTTTTTGCTCCATTAGGGGGAAGAATGCGCTGGCTTTCGCCGTTGGGAAAAATATCATCGATGGAACGGTTTAACACCTCAGAAGCGCGAAACCCCAGAATTTTTTCTGCCGCCGGGTTGAAGTAAGTAATCCGCCGATCCCGATCCACGGTGATCAGCCCGCTGTTCATACTGCGCAGGATACTCTCGGTAAAGCTTTCCAGATTGGCAATGCGCAGTTCCAGAGCCCGTTTTTCCGTCACATCACGGGCAATTGCCACAATGCCGGTAACACGATCCCCTTCGCGCAGCGGCGTAAAATTGGTAGAAAAATAGCGGATGCTCTGCGCGGCATCCCGCATGCGGAACTGCACATGCTCGTTTTCCCCCATAAAACACCGCAAAATTGCATCTTCGATGCCTGGCTTGTCCTGAGGAATCACCAGATCGACGAGGAAATGATCCAGCCATTCCGATGGCTTGAGGCCTGTCAGCCGTTCCAGCTGGGCGTTAACGTAGTTGACTTTTCCTTCAGAATCCAGGGTGAAAATCAGATCGTTGGCGTTCTCGATCAGGTCCCGGTAGCGGTAACGGGTCCGGCGGATCTCTTCCTCCAGTTCCACATTCCGGCGGCGGATCTCCGCCATCTGCAGCACATTGTTGATAACATTGATGAGCTCCCGGTGACCAAATGGCTTGAACAGACACGCGGCCAGCCCCTTCTCAAACAGGGCCATCTGGTCGATGGAATCATCATTCCTTGCAGTAAGCATGATTACCGGAATATCCCGGTGAGCGGCATATTTCGGATCATCGCGGAGAAGTTTGAAAAACTCCTCTCCGCTCATCCGCGGCATCATGTAATCCAGAATGATCAGGTCTGGAGGATCCTTCAGAATTTTTTCCAGCCCCTCTTCTCCGGATTCGGCGCACTGAAATTTAAATCCGGCCTTCTGGATAATAATGCGCCCGATATCCAACATATTGGGATCATCGTCGACGAGGAGGATTTTGGCTTTCTTTTGGGCCATTGGTTCACCCTTTCCTTTCTTGCCGTGTTCCCGTTTCTCCCGCTTCCCCCTCGTTAGCTGTTCCCTCCCCATCCGTTTCCCGATGATCAACTGGAAGTGTAAAGTAAAAAGTGGCTCCCTGCCCCGGGTTAGACTCCACCCAGATTTTCCCTCCGTGCATCTCCACAAAATGGCGGGCCAAACTGAGGCCCAATCCCGCCCCTCCGTATTTGCGGCTCATACCTTCGCTGGCCTGGTGGAAATCCTCAAAAATCCGGTCTTTGTGTTCTTCCTCAATGCCTATTCCGGTATCCCGTATTGCGAATTCAACCACTTCCCCCTTCCTCCGTACGCGCAGGCCAATTTCACCCCGTTCCGTAAATTTAACCGCATTACTCAGCAAATTCAACAAGACCTGAAAGATTTTCTGACCATCAGCCCAAATTTTGGGCAAATTGTTCTCCACATCGCGGATAAGCTTAAGTTTNTTCTGCTCGGCAGCTGGACGGATGGTTGAGAGAGCCGCATCCACNAGATCGTAAATGGAGCATGCTTCCCGGACCAGGCGCAATTTTCGGTTTTGAATGAGGGCAAAATCCAGCAGCTGATTAATGAGGTTCAGCAGGTGATTTCCGGACGCGATGATGTTCTGCAAGGCCTTGCGTTGTTCTTCACCAAGCGGGCCGTAGAGTTCGTCTTTCAGCAGCTCTGCATATCCCAAGATGGCATTCAGTGGCGTACGCAGCTCATGGCTTACGTTGGAAACAAACTGAGTTTTGAGCGAGTCCAGTTCCTGAAGCTGGCGGTTCTTCTCCAGCAATTCCCGATTCATCCGTTCCATTTCTTCGCTACGCCGCCGCCGTTCCCTTTCGGCTTCGATCCGGTCTGTGATGTCCCTGGCCACTCCCTGGTACCCGATCAAGCGGTTTCCTCTGAACACCGGAATCACACTCACCTCCACGGGCACCTTCTTTCCCGCCCCCAGAAGCCAGGTTTCCAGACGGCGGATGGCCCGCGACGGCTGGCGCTGAAAACGCCGCATGATTTTTTTGTACTCGGCAGGTTCGAAGAGCGAGGAGAAATGGCGGCCGATCAGCTGACGGCGTTCATATCCAAGAATCTGCGCGGCTGCGGCATTCACCATCCGGATTTTTCCCCCCTCATCCAGCAGATAGATGCCATCTGTAATATTTTCCACCAGGTCCTTGTAATAAATTTCCGTCTCTTCTAACCGGATCTTTGTCCGCGAATGATCCAGAACATGGCGGACCGCAGCAGGAAGGGTTTGCAGGTAATTCTCCGATTTGATCAGGTAATCCGTTGCCCCCGATTTCAGGGCTTCCACTGCCACCTTTTCGCTGCCCATCCCGGTAACCATGAGGATTGGCAGATCCGGATAATCGGAACGGATCTGCTGTAGCAGGGTCAGTCCGTCCGTATCCGGGAGCCGGTAATCGATAATCAGAACATCCGGTTCAACAGCCTCCAGAACCTGAAGGCACTCTGCTGCAGAGCCGGCCTCAGAAAATTCCACGCCTATCAGGTCGCTTCGTAGCGCTTTTTCCATCAGCGTCAAATGGTCCGGATTGTCTTCAACAATCAGGACCGAAATTGTATCACGGGCAGCCATTGGAAGCTCAGTCTATTCCCGCGGGCCAATTGCATCCTGCCCGCATCCCCATTACAGATGCCATCCGCCGGATGGCTTCGGTTTTGGAATAAAAATGGTAAAGGTACTTCCCTTGCCCACTTCGCTTGTTACCTCGATCCGACCTTTATGAAGATCCACAATCTCCTTCACCAAAGCCAGCCCCAGCCCCGTCCCTCGCTCTTCCGAATGCCGCGGGTCGTCTTTGATGCGATAAAACTTCTCAAAAATGCGGTCCAGGTGTTCCCTGGGAATCCCAAATCCCTGATCTGCAACCTCGATCTGCACAAAATCGCCATCTTCCCGTACGCGAACTTTCACTTCGGTGTTCTCGGGACTGTATTTGATGGCGTTGGAAAGCAGATTAAGGATCACCTGGCTGATCATCTTTTCGTCGGCCCAAATGGTGGCATTGCCGTTTAGCACATCCACGGAGAGACGGATTTTTTTCTTGTCGGCCTGAGGAGATACCAGATAGAGCATGCCATCGATCACATCGCGAACACGCAGTTCGCCCGGATGAAAATCCATGCGGCCGGATTCAATTTTGGAAAGATCCAGAAATTTATTGATCAGGTCCGCCAGGCGGTTGGATTCATCATAAATGATGGAGGCATACTCGCGCACTTCCTGCCGGGACAGTTCCATGCTCTGTAAAATCTCCGCAAATCCGGAGATCGAGGTTAATGGTGATTTTAGCTCGTGGGCCACAACCGATACCAGTTCCGTTTTCATCCGGTCGATCTCTTTTTCCCGCGTGATGTCGCGCAGAACCATAATAACGCCCACCGACCGCTCCTCCTGGCCAATGATTTTTGTGGCCCGGGCCTGAAAAACGCGCGGATTGCGTTCGCCAGGAAGCTGCACCGAAATTTCGCGGGTGAAGGTCCCTTCCAGGCGGGTCTCCCGTATTTCGTCCACCAGGTCTGCCAGCGGAGCAAACGCCTCCACATCCCGGAGCAGCTGCTCCATAACGTCCCTTTCTCTTACGCCAAACCACCGCTCAATGGACGAGTTGATGGCCACAATCTGGCCTTCGGGATCAATAACGATCACGCCATCGGCAATATTGCGGAGTATTGTCCGGGTTTTCGCCTGTTCCGTAATGATCCGGTTCAGATTCATATTGTTGAGCCGCCTCAGCTCGATGACCATGTAATTGAAGATCTTGGCCAGGCGGCCAATTTCATCATCGCTGTCAATTTCGATCTTCTGGTCGAAATCACCGCGGGCAATTTCGGTAGCACCCCGGGCAAATTTTTCCAGTGGACCGGCGATTTTCTTCCAGTAATAGGTGGTTCCCAGGAGGCTCAGCAGCATACCAAACAAAACCAGAGCAACAAAATTAAACCAGAGTGGGAAAAAGGGTTCCAGGCTGCTTCTGGCGGAACGCAATCCAACCACCTTCGCTGGTACCGGATCGGTAATCTGAAAAGCGGCCACCAGCCAGGAACCTGCGTCTTCCAGTTCCACCAGCCGGGCTTTCCGAAATCCCCAGATCAGCGAATCGGAAACGACTTTTGTGTGGATCTCCTCTACCTTCACCGGAAGGTTTTTTCCGGTGGGCCAGACGGCGGACTTTCCGTCCGCACCAAAAAAGAAAAGGAACACCTCTTCATCTTCTTGAAAGGGCAGCACCTGTTTTTCAAAATACGCGCCGAAGTCAAACGCGGTCAAGTAAATCCTCTGCCCGGCCAGTGGCAAACCAGCGAGCAAAAGCGGCGTCCCATCGACCGCTGCGACCAAAAAAACCATCCGGCCGGCTTCCAGCGTGCGGCGCATGCAGATTTGTTTCAAAGAGTCCGGAACAACGATGGGCGGTGAAGAGCGGTACCAGGCGGATTCCGGGAATGTTCCTCCGCTCCGGAAAACGCCTATGTATTCAACATACGGTGCAATTTCTGGAAAACGGTGCAGGGTTTCTTCCACCTGCCCGGAAAAAAACAGCGGAGATGATCGGGCCAGTTCGTACACGATCTGCTGGGCCGGATTTATGAATTCGGAAGTTACCTGCAAGGTTAGAAGGCGGACCCGGTGGTACATTTTCTCTTCTTCCCTAGCCAGCACGAATCCCCGGTATTCAATCAGGAAATATATCCCGGCCACGACCAGTGGAATCAGAGTGGTCGCCAGTGTAATGAGTGCCAGTCGGAAGAAAAGCTTTTTGCGTTTAATCAGCATCATATCCGTACAAATCCGCTGCTATCCAAAAAAGCTCCGTCGGACAAATATTCCCCTACAAAAGAGGTAAACCCGGTTTTCCGCCGGGCTCCAGCCAGTACAATCCATCCGTGGAGAAAGGATACCTATCAGTCAGAAGCCACAACCAGATTGCGACCTTTCTGTTTGGCGCGGTAGAGCCTGCGGTCTGCCACATCCACAAGCGATCGCGGATCTTCGGCATCCCTCGGGTAGCTGGCCACCCCAATACTAATGGTCAGCTTTCCGTTGGGCTGCTGATCTTCGTGATCGATCGGCGTTTGTTCGATCAGTTTACGAATTTTTTCTGCAACCACAATGGCCGACTTGTGATTTGTCTCCGGCAAAATTACGGCAAATTCTTCTCCGCCGTAGCGGGCCGCAATGTCAATCTTCCGCAGATTTTCCTTGATAATTTTTCCGATGGTCCGCAAAACCTGATCGCCGGCCGGATGGCCGTGGCAGTCATTATATATCTTAAAATAATCGATGTCCATCATCAGCAACGACAAATCCAGCTGATGACGTTTTGCCCGGTCGAATTCATGCGCCAGCTGCTCCTGGAAATGCCGGTAATTGTACAGGCCGGTAAGCCCATCGGTAACCGCCAGCTGTTCCATTTTGGCCTTGGCTTCATCCAGCAAACGGATCTTTTCTTGNAGCTCATCATGCAAAAACTTGATCCGCAGCAAGGATTTAACCCGGGCCATCAGTTCCATTTTGTTGAACGGTTTGGAAATAAAATCGTCCGCACCGGCTTCAATTCCCCGCACCCGGTCCTCCACATCTCGCAGAGCCGTAACCATAATAATCGGGATAAATTGTGTTTCCGGATTGTTTTTGAGCAGCTGGCAAACTTCAAATCCGTTCATTTTGGGCATCATCACATCCAGAAGGATGAGATCCGGCTTTTCTTCCTCCACTTTTTTAATGGCTTCTTCTCCATCCATTGCCTCAACCACATCATACCCGCTGGCTTTTAGATAGGTCTTTTGCAATTCTACATTCAGGGGAATGTCGTCCACAACCAGGATTTTCGGGGTGCGAGGAAAACGAATATCCATCATCCACTATGACATTACTGATTCAGGTTGCCAGCGGATGCGCAAATCGCGTGCGGCTCTTGCTTCATCCAATCTGGAAACCGGCGTGGTTACGGGCGCTTCCTTCAGTTTTTCGGGATTCTCTTCGGCTTCCCGCGCGATTTGAATCATGGCATCTGCAAAAGCATCCAGCGTTTCCTTGGATTCCGTATCCGTCGGTTCAATCATCAGTGCTTCCGGTACAATTAACGGAAAGTAAATGGTTGGAGCATGGAATCCAAAATCCAGCAAACGTTTTGCAATATCCGTTGTCCTTACTCCATGCTTCTTCTGACGGTTACCGGAGAGAACAAACTCGTGCATTGGCCGGGTCGGATAGGGAAGATCGTAATAGGGTTTCAGCCGCTCCAGCAGATAGTTGGCATTTAGGATGGCATTCCGGCTCACCTGTTTCAGGCCATCGGATCCCATCATGCGGATGTATGTGAAGGCCCGAACCATCACACCGAAATTCCCAAAAAATGTTGAAATTTTTCCGACAGATTTTGGCCGGTCGTAATCCAGGGAAAACTTCTCGCCATCCTTGCGAATTCTGGGAACCGGCAGATATTCCACCAGCCTTTCAGAAACGGCAATGGGTCCGCTTCCTGGGCCGCCTCCACCATGCGGCGTTGAAAACGTTTTGTGCAGATTGATGTGAACCACATCAAAGCCCAGGTCACCTGGCCGGACGATCCCCAGAAGGGCATTCAGATTGGCCCCATCCATGTACAGCAGGGCGCCCACCTCATCCAGGGCGGCTTTTACTTCTTCAATCTGGCTTTCAAACAGGCCGAGAGTGTTCGGGTTGGTCAGCATCAGTGCAGCTACTTCTTCATCCAGGTGGGCTTTTAGATCTTCCAGATCGATCAGCCCTTTCTCGTTGGACCGGATCTGTACAGCCTGGTAGCCCGAAATGGTAGCGCTTGCGGGATTGGTTCCGTGGGCCGAATCTGGAAGCAGCACCTTTTTGCGCGGATTGCCCCGATCTTCATGGTACGCTCGGATCAGCATCAGCCCGGTTAATTCTCCATGAGCTCCAGCCGCAGGCTGCAACGACGCCGCCTTCATCCCCACAATTTCACAAAGGTACCGTTCCAGTTCATACATCAGTTCCAGAGCTCCCTGGACATCTTCAGGGTCCTGATGTGGGTGGATGGCGGCAAACCCTTCCATCCGGGCAGCTACTTCATTTACCTTGGGATTGTATTTCATGGTACAGGAACCAAGAGGGTAAAAACCTTTGTCAACATGATAATTGAGCCGACTTAGACCGATAAAATGGCGAATAACATCGTTTTCCGCCACTTCAGGAAGCTCCGGTTCTCTTTTCCGCAAAAACCGTGAGGGAATACAATCTTCGACCGCCATTTCGGGAACATCCAGTTCAGGAAGTGTGTAGCCCGTGCGCCCGGGAGAACTCAGTTCGAAAATGAGCTTTTCTGGCATCGGTAGGAACCTCCTACTGTTGTGCAGTTTGGCAATCTAGGCTTTAATATTACGATAAACCCACCAACATGTCAAGTTAATTTTAGCCAGAAATGTATTATTCATACATATTTATGTCAGTGTATTTTCAATACTTACATGACTTTTTGCGTTTTTTCTTCTCTTTTTCGTGCTTTTGATCGGCGCTCTGGTTAACTGCCTGCCATCTCCTGAAAACCCTCCCCATCAATTCGAACCCTGACCGAAATGGCACCCATGAAATGCCCCCCTCTGCTATTTTCCGGTTTTTTGATTTCCTGGATTGCTGGAAACCGACAGCCGAAAATTCAGCACAAGTTTTACGATCTCTGGCCGGCTTCCGACCCGCACCGGTGGACCCCACGTCCCCACCCCACAGGAAATGTAATACTGGGTGTTTCCCCGGCGGTAGTAGCCCCAGCTTTTCTCGTACACAGCCTCCGTAATCCAGTTAAACGGAATAAGCTGCCCGTAGTGGGTATGTCCGGAAATTTGTACATCAATCCTGGCCGCCTCGGCTTCTTCAAGGTGAAAAGGCTGGTGGTCCAGCAAAAGTACCACTGTAGTGTCGGAGGCTACCCGGCACAGCTCCGGCAGAGCACGCCGCTGCCCACCCCACTGCTCCAAAGTCCGGTCATCCCGCCCTATGAGCATCACACCGGGCATTACTTCCCGGTATTCATCCCGCAGCACAGTAATGCCAGCTTCTTCAAGAAACCGAACCGCATCCTCCACGCCGCTGTAATACTCATGATTTCCTGGTACTGCATAAACGCCGTAGCGGGCTCTCAGCGAGGCCAGCGTACCCGCCAGCCGTTCCTCGGCCAATGCATTCACATTTTCATCGAACACATCGCCAACAAGCAAAACCAGATCTGGCCGCAGGGCATTCACCCTCTCCACAATCTTTTCCAGCCAGGCATTGCCCAATAAAGCCCCAAGATGCAGGTCCGAAACAGCCACCACCGTCAGCGAATCCACAGATGGCGGCGCCTTCTGTACAGCCATCCGCACTTCCCTAACCACGGGCAAACGGGCATTGATGGCACCGCCCACCGTAAGACCAATGCTGAAAGCCAGCCCCATCCAGAAAAGCCAAAACCCGGGAGACTGACCTCCCACCTGAGACGGAACATTCACAATGCGGAAAACCGTGTTCATCAGGCGCAGAACATCCAGAATCAGGATAAACGAAAAAGCGAATACCATGACAGCCAGGTAATACGCCCCCAGAGGGAGCAACAAGCGCCCGATCCCATGCAAAGCAGAATGTTCTGTAAACCGTGCCACAGGATAGGCCAGCATCAAAAACAGCATCACGCCGATGAAGATCCCGCGCCAGGCAGGGAAAGAAGATAGGGCCTGCCAGCCACGCCACAAAATATAGGCATTCCAGACCGCATAAAAGAAGAGGACAACGGTGAGAAACATGGCAAATCCAGGTGTTTTCATTGGATTCTTTCTACTCCGACTTATGGCTGATCTATTTTTGCTCTCAGAAGCAATGTAGAAATTCCTGAACAATCTTCAACCAAAGTTTTTTTGATTCGCGCATTAATGTAACTGAAGCCCTTGATTCCTCCGCGTAGAATCATTAACATCCATTTACGGTAAAAATAGGGGCACGATTGATGGGAATCTGGAGCATTCTGAACATTCTTTTTCCCTCTGCAGCGGCTTTTGCCTGGCTGGTGTTTTCGGCTTATTCATGGGCCGAAGGGGAGCGGCGCGCGGCCATGCGGAGTCTGTTCATCGCAGTGTTTTTCCTCCTTTTGGCGGGATCTGCTACTCAGCTGCCGGACACCCTGAAGGTAGCTTTCGCTTCCGCGTGGATCTCTGGAAGCCTTCTGCTGCTGTTCCTGTCACTGCTTCCTGTTGGCCGCATTCACCTAAAACCCGAAATACCACACAACCGGGTTGACGAAAGAGACATTCCCTTCGCGAGGGTCCGCCTAAAACCGGGAAGCTGGCAGTTCCAGCAATATTACGCACTCCGGCCCGAAAACCTGCCCACTGACGAGCGGATTCGCAGACTGCCCGGGCTTCTTTCTCCCCATTCTCAATTGGCTCACCCCATCGGATTTGCAGCGGCAGATGCGAGTTTCGACTTCATTGAAACCTTCCGGGAGGCCGTGGAAAGAACACCCGATTCCGACGGGCCGAAGATCGCACCAGAAAAGCTGACGCTGGCCGTCAAAAATCTGGCCCGCTACTACGGTGCTGTGACTGCAGGAATCTGTAAACTGCGCCCGTACCATATCTACACGCACATAGGCAGAGGCACAGGAATATACGGAGCTCCAGTGGAGCTGGATCACCCGTATGCGATCGCCTTCACGGTGGAAATGAGCCACAGTATGATCCGCACAGCTCCCCGGGCAGGAGCGGTGATGGAATCGGCACGCCAGTACGTGGAGGCAGCCCGGGTGGCCATGCAGCTGGCCATCTTTTTGAGCAAACTGGGCTTCCAGGCCCGGGCCCATATTGACGGCAACTACCGTGTTATCGCCCCTCTGGTGGCCCGGGATGCCGGTCTGGGCGAAATTGGCCGCATGGGTTTGTTGATAACCCCCGAGCTGGGCCCAAGGGTACGCATCGGGGTGGTAACTACCGATGCTCCGCTTATTCCTGATCGTTACGAGCCGGACGCCTCGGTGATTGATTTTTGTCGCATTTGTCTCAAGTGTGCGGAAAATTGCCCCTGCAAAGCCATCCCCCAAGGGGACCGCCGGGAAATTCACGGCGCACTCCGCTGGCAGGTGGATGCCGATAAATGCTTCAGCTACTGGAATGCCATCGGTACTGATTGCGGGCTATGCATGGCTACCTGCCCGTATTCCCACGCCAATTCATTTCCCCACCGACTAGTCCGGGCTGGCATTCAGCGGTCGGGTTTTCTACGCCGCGCCGCCCTCTGGCTGGACGACCTGCTCTACGGCCGCAAACCGGAACGCTTTCCGCTACCCAAATGGCTGAACTCCTCCGCATCCCCCCTTTCTGCCGGCCCTTCAAAAGGGCAAAAACGCTCTCTCTGAAGCAAGGGCCCCCATTCTCGCGCGATTCCGTTTCTGGCGTGCAAGGCACCGCAGAATGTCCTTTTCCCCGAAAAATCCGCGGAACAGTTCCAGAAAATGGGGAAAAACGGCCACAATGGCTGTGACGCGGGTGAGAAGAAAAAACTTCTTTAAAGACCTGCTTACCGCTGGCTTCCACCGAACTTGCGTTTGAGAACTTCGCGGTTGTAAGCGGAAATCACATCCTCATGACGCAAAAGCCCTACGACCCTGTTGGGATCCTTTTCATCCACAACCAGGAGTGTGCCGTAATCACTTTCAATAAACTTCTCCAGAGCCGTATAGAGGCTATCTCCGGGCTTAACTGTGACCAGTTCCGTCATTAAATCGGCGGCCAAAATCATATCGTGCAGATCATCTTCGAAGAGAATGGTACGGATGTTCCGGAACGAAATCACTCCCACAATTTCATCCGCCTGATTCACCACCGGAAAATACAGATCCTGGCTATTGGCCAGAATATCCTGCCACTGTTTTAGAGGTGCGTTGTAGGGAATCCGTGGCAAGTTACGGCGCCTGACCATGGCGTCCGCTACTTTTAATTCTTCCAGCACATTGATGGTAAAGTCACCAAAATGCGCCGGAGAATCTTTTTTGGTCTCGACCTGTTTGGCATAGATGGATTTGTGCCGGGTTAACAAATAAGCGATGGCGGCCACCAGCATCATGGGCACAAGAAGCCCATAGCCCCGGGTCATCTCGCTTACCATAACCAGTGAAGCAATGGGCACTTTGGCAACGCCGGCAAAAAATCCTCCCATTCCCACCACAACAAAAGCGGTGGGCTGAGANACCATCCCCGGAAAAAAGTGGGCAGCCAGCTGGCCAAATGCGCCCCCCAGCAGTCCGCCAATGAAAAGAGAGGGTGCAAATACACCTCCACTGCCTCCGGAGTTAATCGTGAGGGACGTGGCAATCATTTTTAAGAAAGCGATAATCAGCATGGTTTTCCACAACATCTGAGCATGCAGGGCCTGCTGCACCCATCCGTAGCCCATACCCAGAACTTGCGGGTAAAAGAAGCCGATTGCTCCTACAAGCAGTCCGCCCAGGGCCGGTTTTAAAAACCGGTTCATCTTCAGCTGTTTGAAAGCCTCATGGATCCGGAAATAGATCCAGATATATAGCCTTCCCGCAAGGGCAATCAGCACTCCAAAAATGGCGTAAAAGATGAGATCCATGGGTGTGTGAAAGAAATAATCGGGCATTTCGAAGAGGGCTCCCCAGCCAAAAACGGAACAGAAGATAGAATACGCCACGATGGAGGAAACCAGTGAAGGCACCAGCCCCTGAGCTTCAAAGTCATCGTGGTAGAGAACTTCGGCCCCGAAGATGGCCCCACCCAAAGGGCTGCGGAAGATGGCCCCGATGCCCCCGGATGTTCCGGCTATCAGCAAGATGCGCCGATCTTCATCGCTCAGCTTTAGTTTGGAGGCCAGGTAAGAACCAAACCCGGCCCCTATTTGCATAATGGGACCTTCCCGGCCGGCACTCCCGCCACTGGAGATGGTTATAATCGAAGAAATCATCTTGATGAACG
>MTOL01000030.1 GCA_002011685.1 Deferribacteres bacterium JdFR-76 | reverse complement strand
CTTTCTTTAGATCGGCTGCACGCGGTTCCCTTCATGGACTCATGGGAACGCGGCAGCCGCCGAAACGGCCATTGAAATGTTAATAAAACTTTGGAGTATTGTCAAGCCAATGGCGATATGTTCCTGAAAAAACAATAAATAAAAAAGGCGAGGTTCCGCCGGGCAGCGGCCCTCGCCAGCATCGCATCCCCGAGGTAGGCTACTCCCCCCTTCGATCCCCCTGTTCAGCTCTGCGACGACGGGCAGGGGCAGGCAATGCGTCATCGCAGATGGCCTATAACTCGTTCCTTTATATGTCAATTACCATGCCAAAACTTGCAATCAAGGGGCAAGTTTTTACCCGCCGCAGAAACCCTTTGAAATTCAAGCAGATAGACAATCCCTTGCAGATAAAGAAAAGCCGCTGCATACAAGACACCCGTTGGGGCACCTCAAATTTGTTGTAATTTTACAACAAAAGTGTGTCATTTTTGACACAACTTTCCTCAGCCGTATCTTTCGCTTCCTCTCACCGAATGCGGATTATCTCAATCCTCCGGTTCTGTTCCCTGCCGGTCCGGGTCGCATTGGATGCAATCGGCCGGGATTCTCCATACCCCACCGCACGAAGGCGGTTCGGGTCAATTCCCTTAAAGATCAGGTATTCGCGGACCGCTTCCGCCCTTTTCTGCGAAAGGCGCAAATTAAAGTCCCAGGAACCCACGTTATCGGTGTGGCCAGCAATTTCGACAACAACATCCGGATGCCTGTGCAAGAGCACTGCCAGGCTATCCAGAACCGCAAAAGATGAAGACTGAAGATGGGCGCTCCCTGAGCGGAAACGGATCTCCCGTAAGACCCATACCTGCCCCACCTGTAGAAAAACGGGGGCTTCATCGGGACATCCGTCATCATCCTGATATCCATTGGGCGTTTCAGGCCGGTTGGGACATTTATCCTTTTCGTCAGGGATCCCATCGCCGTCGTTGTCTTCGTCCGGGCAACCGTCCAGATCCTGAAACCCATCCAGGTCTTCGGCCTGGTTCGGGCAATCATCGCGGATATCCGGAATGCCATCACCGTCATTGTCCGGGTCGGGACAGCCATCGTCATCCTGAAAACCGTCCCGGTCTTCGCTAAGATCGCGGCATTCATCTTTCAGATCCGGAATCCCGTCTCCATCGTTGTCGGGTTCCGGACAGCCGTCCAGATCCTCAAAGCCGTCATAGTCTTCCGGCTGGTACGGGCAAAGATCCCAGCGNTCTGGAATCCCATCGCCGTCGCTGTCTTTTTTTCGCCCGCGCCAGATCGTCAGCCCAANGCCCGCCTCCGCCACAGCACGGTTATCATCCCCGGTACCAATGGTATCCTCATTTCCTTTGAAAATGTAGTGAAAACGGCCAAAGAGCCGCAGGGCCAGCCAGTCCCCCAAAAGCGTTTCCAACCCGAGCCCGAAATGAACAGAAACGTCGGTCGCCTGACGCACCACACGCCCGCGGTCCCAGACAGAGACCGTGCCGCGGATATCCCGCACACTCCAGTGAAGCAGACCACCTCCAAAGCTGACATAGGGACGTGTACGGGATTCCGCCCCTGCCAGCAGGTCGATAGAAAAAATTGCGGGCACAAGGATGGTGCGGTAGTGGCTGGTCGCAGTAAACTGGGATCCCAACGGATCCCGCGGATAGACCCAGCCGTATCCCCCTGAAAAGGAAAAGACGGTTGCGGGAGAAAGACCTATTCCGAGCGTCAGCCCCGCCCACTGATCCACCGTGCTGTGGTCGACCTTCCCCAAAACCATTTTTACCGCCGACCCGAACCACCCCACTCCGAACCGGCCGTCATAATCCTGCGGATGGACTTTGTCCATGGGGAGGCCCTGATAGAGCAGGACGATCCCGCAGAAAAGAAACGATGCCATCCTTCGCATGGGAAATGCCCTCCCTTGGTTACAGGATGCACACCATGTGTATCAGTTTTGCACATCATGCTAATCTGAAACGGAACTGGGCGGTTTTCGTACAGTTCGTTCGCCTTTTTTACTCATTTATATTCAAGAAGTTTGCAAAATCGTCATTTTCTTTCTTGTTTATTGGCATAAAAATTGTTATTATCTGTACGAATATTGTCCACCCCTTAGCACGAAAAAAAGGAAGGAGAAATACCATGGTTAAGCGGAACATCCTGATTACCGGTCTGCTGCTTGTTGCGTTCTTGACCAGCAATGCGGTCGGACAAAAAAATTTCCAGGGCATCGGTGTTGCATTCGGTCCCACCCTTTTCGTGGGTGATTCGAAATTGATGGATTCTAGTCTGGGACCCAAACTGGGCGTGTACACCGTTTTCCGGTACTCACCCAAACTATCATTCCGCCTGCAGGCTGGGTACAGCAAAATTATAGCTGTCTCCGGTACCAATAAAAAAGTATCCACCATGCTTCCTGTTGAACTGGTCGGGATGTACAGCTTTTCAAAAATGGGTTCATTTTTGCCGTTTCTACACGCTGGGCTTGGCGGAGCCTTCTATTCCGTAGACGGATCACCCTGGAACAACCATGACGGATTCTTCATCGCCGGCGGCGGATTCGATTATCCGTTGAGCGATCGCCTAAACCTTCTCGTTTCCGCCGATCTTCGCTATACAACAAGCGACAATTTCAACGTACCGGTCGGCGGTCTGAATGACGGATATGCCACCGTCCAGGTTGGGCTCACCTACAAGTTTGAAAAAGGAAAAGCCCGATTTGAACGGGAAGAGCAAAAACCGGCCGGGCCCATCGTTGTGGAACGGCCCGGAGCCGCCGCCGAAAAGGAACCGGCAAAGGATGATGTTTACCTCCAGATCGTCCAGCTAAAATCGAAAATTGAAGCGCTGCAAGATCAGCTCGACCAAAAAGACGCCCAAATTGAGGAACTGAAAGCGCTGCTAAAAATCAAAGACGGAAAAATTGAACTGCTTCAGGCTCAGGTGACACAGCTGAAGAAAGAAAGAGCCGCACAGCCCCCCCGCACGTACGCCGAAGCCACGCGNCCCAAGATGCGGACGGCAAGCGGTGTGAAAGCCCGGTATGACGCTGCTCTGCANCTCTTCAATAGCCGGCAATACAAAGATGCAATGCAGGAACTGATGCAGCTTTACAATGAATACCCCAATCATTTCCTGGCCAGCAATTTTATCTACTGGATCGGCGAGTGCCATTTTGCCCTGAAAAACTACGCGGCCGCTATCGAAGCCTTCGAAAATGTGCTTAATCAATTTAAACGTTCCTACAAACATGACGATGCCCTCATCATGGCCGGTATCGCCTATTTGAAATTGGGCAATGCGGACAAAGCTGCACAGAAATTCCAGGAACTTCTTCAGAAATTTCCCGGAAGCGAATACGCCGGCAAAGCACGGAAGCTCCTAAAAAGTATCCGGCGTGACGTAATCTCCTAATGCTGAGGTAGATAAGCGGGCCCATCTCTCTCAGGAGGTGGGCCCTTTTATTGGGTAAAAATTGAATTCCGAACGTCCCCCTTTTGCCGAATTCGCTCACCTTCAGGAAGCTCCTGAAGTTCTGTCTTTTTTTGAGTGGGCTGCTCTTTTTTTCTTACTAATGCTCAATAAGAACGACGCCGTTTCCCACCTTACGGATCTCCGATCTTCTCCTCCAGATAGTCCCGAAGCCGGTCGATGGCAACTCTTTCTTGCTGCATGGAATCGCGCTCTCTAACCGTAACCGTTTGATCCTCAAGCGACTGGGAATCCACCGTCACACAGAAAGGGGTCCCAATTTCATCCTGACGGCGGTAGCGGCGGCCAATGGCGCCAGATTCATCGTAAAAAACAGTCATCCGCGGACGCAGCATATCCACAATCTTCCGGGCCAATTCGGGCATGCCATCTCTCTTTACTAGAGGGAAGACCCCCACCTTCACCGGTGCGATGTGAGGTGCGAAGCGCAAAACCACCCGTTTTTCGCCCCGGACCTCCTCTTCATCATAGGCATCCACTAGAACTGTCAGAAGCGTGCGGTCCACCCCGGCCGATGTTTCAATGATGTAGGGAATATAGCGTTCCCGGGTGGCCTCGTCAAAATAGGTGAGGTCCTTCCCGGAATATTCCATGTGGCGTTTGAGGTCAAAATCGGTGCGGTTGTGGATCCCTTCCAGCTCCTGCCAGCCGAAAGGAAACTCGTATTCGATGTCAAAAGCGGCTTTTGCGTAGTGGGCCAGCTCATCGGGCCCATGCTCATGAAAACGGCGCTTTTCCCGCCGTACTCCAAGAAGATCGTACCACTCCATGCGCTTTTCTTTCCAATACTCGAACCATTCCCCGTCGGTCCCGGGCTTTACGAAAAACTGCATTTCCATCTGTTCGAATTCTCGCATGCGGAAGATAAAATTCCCGGGGGTAATCTCATTACGGAACGCCTTCCCAATCTGAGCAATCCCGAAAGGAATTTTCTGGCGTGCCGCTTTCATTACGTTCAGGTAGTTTACGTAGATTCCCTGTGCAGTTTCCGGCCGCAGATAAACGATATTCGCTTCTTCCTCCACAGGTCCCATGTAAGTTTTGAACATGAGGTTGAACTGGCGGGCCTCCGTCAGTTCGCCCCCACACTCGGGACAGCGCTCATCCTCAACCATATCCGCACGGAAACGGCGCTTGCACTGCTTGCAGTCCACCAGAGGATCCGTAAAGCTTTCCACATGGCCAGAGGCCTCCCAGACCCGTGGGTGCATCAGAATACTGGCATCCAGCCCTTCAATGTTTTCATGAAGGTAGACCATATGCTTCCACCAGAAGCGCTTGATGTTGTTCTTTAGTTCAACACCCACCGGGCCATAATCCCAGCAGCTGTTGATCCCCCCATAAATTTCCGACGATTGGAAGATAATTCCCCGGCGCTTGCACAGGGAAACCAGTTTATCCATCAGCTTTGCATCGGTCTGTACTCTGGACATCCGCCTCTCTCCTTTCCTTTTCGTCTTGCCCAATCTTCCTCAAAAAGCTCAAGGAACGCAATGGCCGTGTTGTTTCCGTATGATAACGCAGAAATTCCCACGTCAAATGTTCAACCTCGGCTATGGTGTCTGGATCGGCCTTGATGCCCTTCAGTTCCGACACCTGACGGTCGCGCATCCATAAGAGGAGCCGCAGAGCCGCCAGGGAAAGATCCCTTCCTGTCGATTCGGGCCGGCGGCAGTTGGCACAGAAAAACCCTCCCCGACCGATGGCAAACTGAACAGGACCGCGGTCCGGTTGACGCCCGCATGCCATGCACCGACGAAACCGCGGGCGGAATCCGGCTCCACTCAGCCAGCGCCAAACAAACTGATACAGAACCAGTTCCGGCTGACGAACCCCTGAAAGCTCCTCCAGAGATTGGACCAGCTGACTGTATAGTCGGACATTTGGATGCTCCCTGGCCTCTACCGCATCCAGAAACTCGCACAAAGATACGGCAATGGAAAACTGCCGCAAATCGCCCCGCAAATCTTCAAAGGCATCCAGAATTTCTGCCTGGCTCAGGGTCTGGATTTCCCTCGTCTCCTTGTAATAAAAAACCAGTTCAATCCGGTTCAACAGATCTACAGCCCCGCCGAGCCGGCTTTTGGGACGTTTCGCCCCTTTGGCAACCAGGGTCACCTTGCCGTAGTCCCGCGTGTAGCACTCAACAATCTTGCTCGATTCTCTAAAATCTCTGCAACGCAAAATAACTCCTTCTGTCCGGTAAATGGGCATCAGGCCATCCAGTTAAGAAAGATCGTCACAACGCCAAAATAAATAAGCAATCCAAGAATATCGTTGCTCATCGAAATGAACGGGCTCGTGGCAACGGCGGGATCGATATTGAACCGCTTCAACAGAAAAGGCAGCAGGGTACCAATGAATGCCGCATTAATCACCACCAGCAAGAGGGCTACTCCAATAACAAATCCCAGACGGAAATCGCCAAACCATACGCCAGAAACCAGATAAATGCCAATGGCAAGAATCACCCCCAGAAGCAGCGACACCCATAGTTCGTTCCGTAGCCGCTTGCCCATTTCGATAATATCCACTTCACCGGTAGCAAGCCCCCGGATAATCACGATGGCAGACTGGTTGCCCACATTTCCCCCGATGGCCATTACCAGTGGAACCAGAAAGGCGATATAGAGTACCTTGGACAGAGAGGCTTCAAAGCGGCTCATCAGCAGACCGTTCACGATTTCACCCACAAAAGAGATCACCAGCCAGGGTAACCGGGAGCGGCTTACCTTCAACGGAGAGGTTTCCGTAAGATCCAGATCGATAATACCGGCCACCTTCTGGGCGTCTTCGTTGGCTTCTTCCTCGATGACGTCCATGATATCGTCGACGGTGATGCGCCCCACAAGGCGGCGGTTTTCGTCCACGACCGGAATAGAAACGAGGTCATATTTCTTGAAAAGGCGGGCCACTTCCTCCTGGTCCACATCCGTGGTTACGTAAACCACATTGTCGTCCATAATGTGCTGCACCTTCATTCCGGGGCGTGCCAGAATCAGCTCCTGCAGCGGAACCGCACCAACCAGCCGCCCTTCGTCGTCCACGGCGAAAACGTTGTAAATATCCTCAATCTCCTCCGCCATGTGCCGGATCTTTTGAATTGCCTGATCTACCGTGAGGTTCTGATTTACCGCAACAAACTCTTTGGCCATGATCCCGCCGGCGGAATCCTCCCGGTGCTCCAGGAGTTCCCGCACTTCGGCGGAATCTTCCATTTCGATGTTTTCCAGAACCTTTTCAGCAACCTCTTCCGGCAGGCCCGCCACAACATCTGTGGCGTCGTCTGAGTCCATCTCATCGATCACTTCCGTAAGCCGCTGATCGCCTACGGAACGGGCCAGTTCCTCCTGAAGAGGAGCATCCAGTTCCGTAAAAACGTCTGCGGCACGCTGCTTTTCCAGCAGAGAGAAGAAATAAAGCCGCTCATCTTTGGAAAGATGGCGGATAAGGATGGCCAGATCTGCCGGGCGCAGCTCCCGGATTATGTTCAGAATGAACCCATCCGCCCTCTCGCGGATTAGCTCTTTCAGATCCTCTATCGTCGCCTCTAACCACTCGGCGGAAGGATAGGGATCCCGTGCCGTTTCAGTTGTTCGCAAAGTCTTTTCCATTCCTCCACCGGTACTTCTTCTGCTCTTCTGCTCAGATCAAATCCGAGCGATTCCACCCGATCGACGGGCAAAAAGGACCGCAACGTGTTGCGGAGAATTTTTCTCCGCTGGGCAAATGCTTTCTTTACCAGCGAAACAAATTCGAATGTAGAACAATTTAGGCCGATCTCTCCCTGTTTTTCAAGGCGAATTACCGCAGATTCCACCCTTGGTCTGGGACGGAAAACAGTGGGCGGAACATAAAACTCCAGAACGGGCCGGTAAAACGTTTGTAACAGCACACTGAGGATTCCATAATCTTTGCACCCGGGTGATGCTACCACGCGCTCTGCCACTTCACGCTGAATTAGAAAAACAGCCCGGCAGATCCGTGGATATTCATCAATCATACGGAAAAATACCACGCTGGTGATGTTATATGGCAGGCTGCCAAGCCATTTCACATCACGGCAGGATGGATCCAGGAAGTCCAAAGGCACTGTCCGGAAATCGGCATGGATCAGGGTAAAACTGGGAGCATTCGCAAATTTCTCCGCCAGAAATGCCGCCAGCCGATCATCCAGTTCCACCCCGTAAACTCTGGCACCGCTGTCCAAAAAAAATTGGGTCAGGAAACCTTTTCCTGGCCCAATTTCCACAATGCAGTCCTCTTCCCGCGGCTCAAGAAGAGCCAGCATTTTGCGGGCAATGTTGGCGTCAACCAAAAAATGCTGCCCAAGGGATTTTTTGGGACGAAAGCGAACGTCCATCCGAAGCGTCCATCTTTGCACCCGCCGTTTTTACGCCGTTCCAGTCAGTTTCGGGAAGAGGCGAAAGGCGCTGGCAGTGGTGATCTGCGCAACATCCTCCAGAGGCTTTCCGTGAAGCCGNGCGAGCTTCTCCGCAATTATTCGCACGAAAGCCGGTTCATTCCGCTTACCGCGGTGCGGCACCGGTGCCATGAAGGGTGCATCGGTCTCCAGCAGCTGATGTTTCAGAGGCACCGACTGTGCCACCTCAGACGATCGAGAGTTTTTAAACGTAATCGTTCCCGTGAAGGAAACCAGAAAACCGCGTTCAATTAGGCGATTGGCCTCCTCGGGCGTTCCCGAAAAACAGTGAAAAACGCCAGATGGAAGCGACTCATCCTTTTCCAGAAACGTCCACAGGTCTCCAAAGGCCTGTCGAATGTGAACAATCACCGGCAAATCCTGCTCTCTGGCAAAGTCCAAAAAAATCCGGAACACGCGCTTCTGCACATCCCTTGGCGCATAGTCCCGGTAATAATCCAGCCCAATTTCTCCAATGGCCACAACTTTGGGATGGCGGCAGAGCGCTTCAAACTCTTTTAACTGCGGCTCCGAAAAATTGGCCGAATCCTGCGGGTGAATCCCAACCGCCGCATAGAGTTCGGGAAACTGGTCTGCCAGTTCCACACTTCGCACTGAAGTCTCCAGGTCGATTCCGGGAACGACAACTTTTTGAACGCCAGCCTCTACAGCCCGGGCGACAACCCCGTCCAGATCCGCTGCAAAATCGGAAAACGTCAGGTGGCAGTGGGTGTCAACGAGCATGGGTTATTTTACCTTCGCGCCGGGTTCGATCTCGCGGTCCAGCGTCAGAAGCGATATGCGTTCGTTCACAGAAGCGGCCAGGAGCATCCCGTTGGACTCCACCCCGCGGATTACGGCAGGTTCCAGATTGGCCACCACCACAATACTCTTGCCAACCAGCTCCTCTGGACGATAAGCTTTGGCAATGCCCGCCACAATCTGGCGCTTCTCCGTTCCCAGATCGATTTGAATCCGCAACAGGCGGTCGGTGCCAGGAACCCTTTCGGCTTCAAGGATTTTCGCCACCCTCAGATCGAGCTTTTGAAAATCATCAAAACTGACATATTCCATGAGCCGCTCCTTCGTTTTTTCCAGCAACTTTTTCTGCTCGTCCGTTTCCCCAGTGTCTGCGCCTTCTGCAATTCGGTTGAGGAGATCGATCTCTCGCTGAATGACCTCATCAGGAATTTTGGGAAAAAGAATTTGCGCTCTCCCCAGGACGTGACCAGGCCTCAGCTGTAGCTCGCCGCACCGGTCCCATTCCTGCTTTTCCACATCCCCGTCCAGATTCAGCATCTGCCACACCCGCCGGGCGCTAAAAGGCAGAAACGGGCTCATTACCACTGCCAGGGTGCGGGTAAGCTCCAGACAAAGGTACAGGGTGGTTGCACAACGGACGGGATCTGTCTTGCGCGTCGCCCACGGTTCTTGATCGTTGAAGTACTTGTTGGCAAAACGGGCCAGGTCCATCATAGCGCGGACGGCCTGGCGGAACTCAAACCGATCCAGGTAGTCGCCGATCCGCTGCGGAAAAGTTTGAAGGGCTTGCAGAGCTTCCCGGTCCAGCTCGTCCCATTCTCCTGGGACGGGAACGCGACCGCTGAAGTATTTTTCCACGAACGTGAGGGTACGGTGGACAAAATTGCCCAGGATGTCCGCCAGTTCGAAATTGTATCTGGCCTGAAAATCGCGCCACGAGAAATCCGCATCCTTCGTTTCGGGGGCAATCGATGTAAGCACATAGCGCAGTGGGTCTGGCGGAAACTTATTCAGGTAATCCTCCAGCCAAATGGCATAATTGCGACTGGTGGAAATTTTGCGGCCCTCAATGTTGAGAAATTCGTTGGCCGGAATATCAGAAGGGAGCACATAATCGCCCCGGCCCATAAGAACAGCTGGCCAGACAATGGCGTGAAAAACAATATTGTCTTTTCCAATAAAGTGCACCAGCTGAGTCTCAGGATTCAGCCAATAATCTTTCCACCGATCCGGTTGTCCAATCCGTTTCGCCCACTCCTTGGTAGACGAAATGTAGCCGATGGGCGCTTCAAACCAGACATAGAGAACCTTTCCCTCCGAACCCTTTAAAGGAACGGGAATGCCCCAGTCCAGATCGCGGGTGACGGCCCGGTCTTCCAGGCCCTCTTTAAACCAGCCGTAACAGAAGTTCTTTACATTGTCGCGCCAGTGCGTTTTGGTATCAATCCACTTTTTAATCTGCTCCTGAAAACGGCCCAGCGGCAGATACCAGTGGGTGGTATCCCGGATCACAGGTGTATTGCCACAGATCACGCACTTGGGTTCCACCAGCAGCCTGGGTTCCAGCCATTTGCCGCAGGCCTCGCACTGATCCCCGCGGGCACCTTCACGGTGGCAGTAGGGGCAGGTCCCTTCGACATAACGGTCGGCAAGAAAGCGCTTGCACTTTTCACAGTAGAACTGCTGTTCTGTTTTGGTTACGAGGAGATTTTTGCGGTAGAGACGCAGAAAGAATTCCTGGGCTGTGCGGTGGTGAATGCGCAGGGAAGTACGGGAAAAATTATCAAAGCTGATCCCAAATCGCTGAAAAACCTCTTTATGGTTCTGGTGGTAATAATCCACCACCTCCTGCGGCGAAACACCTTTTTTCTCTGCGGTAATCGTAATGGGCACACCGTGCTCATCGGTGCCGCAGATAAAGAGCACGTCGTTTCCCTTCAGGCGCTGATAACGGACGTAAATATCTGCCGGTAGATAGGCGCCGGCCAGATGCCCCAGATGGATGGGACCGTTGGCATAGGGCAGGGCACTGGTAACCAGAATTCGGCGTTTTCTTTTCACGGATTCTTCACCCCGTTTCCATTTCGGTCTTGGTTGTTATTCTTCATCTTCTGCGCGCTCAGCTGCATCGCCGTCAGTTCATCCAGACTGTACTTTTCGAGCTGCTTTTCGCCAAAGCGGAGTACAACTTCTTCTTTGATCACGTCGATCCGTTCCACAACGGCGGTGCCAATGG
Source organism: Deferribacteres bacterium JdFR-76 (assembly GCA_002011685.1). Taxonomy (GTDB): domain Bacteria; phylum Zhuqueibacterota; class JdFR-76; order JdFR-76; family JdFR-76; genus JdFR-76. The sequence goes on along the minus strand of MTOL01000030.1, from coordinate 1,773 downwards.
GCGTTTTGATCTTCTGTCCAATATCCGGAAATTGAGCCGCTGCGCTCTGGTAGAAATCCACTTCGTAGCGCAAACAGCATTTCAGGCGGCCGCACAGCCCCAATAGCTTGGACTGGTTCAGCGGCAGATTCTGATCCTTCACGCACTTGGTGGTAATCGGATCGAACTCCCGGGCAATGCACGTTGTGCAACAAAGCGGGTAGCCGCACGGTCCGTAACCACCGATCCGGCGCGCCTCTTCCCGCGCACCGATTTGCCGAAGCTCAATCCGCGTCCGGTAAATCGCAGCCAGGTCTTTAACAAGTTCCCGAAAATCGATCCGCTGTTCTGCCGTGAAGTAAAACGTGATTTTATTCCGGTCAAACTGATACTCCGCGTCAATCCACTTCATGGGCAGGCCGCGTTCAGCCGCTTTCTGCTTGCAAACTTCGAGGGCTTTTTTTTCCAGCTCCCGATTCTCCGCCAGCCGTTGAAGATCCTGAGGTGTGGGTTTCCTGAGAATCTTCTTCAGTTCCATCTCCGGATCCGGCAAAATGGACCGGGAGCCTATCTGGAGCACCTGCCCTAAATCCTCCCCCCTCTCCGCCTCTACAATGGCGTAATCACCAATCTCAAAGGGAAACTGCAACGGATTGGCATAAAAACCTCTTCGCCTTCCCTTGAAACCGATCTCTATCACAGAACGCATAATCGCCTCTATTCTCAACCCGTAACCAGCATATTTGACAAAGAACAGAACTCCCTGCACACCAGATAAGGAACCTGTAAAACCTATTTCGATAACTTATTGAAAAAATTGATAAAAACCAGGTTAATATAGACATTTTTGTCTATCAATTCAATACAATTTTCCACTTCGGTGATTGTTTTCTCGAGATTTACGCCATCGAAAAGCGTGCACAGATCCCGGACTTTCTCAATGCTATCGGCGTTATAAAGCAGGGACTCCGCTACCCCGTTTCCGTTCGCCTGCGAAAAAACGTTTGCGTCCCGTAGCCACAAAAGGATCATATGAAAGAGTTCCTTAAAATAGCCGCGTTCCCGCCCCTGGGTCCATTCTGAAACCGCGGCGATCTGTTCGATCAGCGAGGCCTTCCGCGCCATATGCAGAATCTCCAGCGCCCGGTCCCGCAGGGTCTCGAAATCCTCCTCCGCAATTTCCAGGGCCTTCCCCAAGCTACCCATTGCCAGGCGGGAAATAACCCGTGAGCGCGAAGCTGCAACCCCCTGTTTCTCAAGATACTGGCGGATTTCTTCCTGGTCCAGTGGCACAAATTGAACCAGCTGGCAGCGGGAGGTGATTGTGGGGAGCAGGCGGTCCAGCCGCGACGAGGTTAGAATAAACACCGACCTTGCAGGCGGTTCCTCCAGAAGTTTGAGGAGCGAGTTGGCCGCCTCCTGGGTCATCCGGTCCGCCTGAGATAGAATAAAGACCAGATATCTGGCCTGATGATGTGTAAGGCTGGCCACGTGTTTGAGCTCACGGATCTGGTCGATAAGGATGCTGGCCGTGGAAGTGAACGCAGAGTTCAGATAGGGCTGCTCACTCTTCCGGCGCAAATGCTGGATATAGTCCTCCTCTTTTTTCTCCTTCAAATCCTTGGGGGCTGCAAAAATAAAAACCACATCGGGATGCTGAAGCCGCGAGATCTGCCGGCAGCTGCTGCAGGTCTGGCAGGGACGGACACTGGCGGTACAATTAAGGGCTTTGGCCAGCTCGATGGCCATCGCGTCCTTCCCCACACCTTCCGGCCCGTAAAACAGGTACGCTTT
>MTOL01000200.1 GCA_002011685.1 Deferribacteres bacterium JdFR-76 | reverse complement strand
TTTGTACCACACCTTACCCGTTTTTTAAGGCTCTTTTCCGGCCAGATCCGCGTATGATGATTTCCGGCCCTGAAAATTGCACAAAATTTAATAATGCAGAAAGAGAGATCAAGTAAAAAGTGGAAGTGAAGAAAATTTTTAAACTTCTCTGCCGAAGGGCCAATCCGGAATGCCGCACCCGAAGCGGAGAACGGGTTCAGGAAGGACCGCTTTTGTCTTTCAGTCGCTCTTCAATCCACTTGAGAACGGCAGGGCGGCCCAGCCGGGTTTTTGCCGAAAAGAAAATGCAATCGCTCACCCCGTACTTCTCCAGCTGCCGCCGGATTTCCCGCATCCTTTTCTGCTGTTCGGAGGTTTTCAGTTTGTCCGCTTTGGTAGCCACCACCAAAAAGCGCACCCCAAGATGATAGGCATAGCGGATCATTTCTTCGTCCAGCTCGGTCATTCCGTGCCGGGCATCGATAATCTGAACCAGCCCTCGCAGCTTGCGGTTTTTCCAGAAATACGCCTCAATCAGATGCTTCCAGCGCTTCCTTTCCTCTTTGGATGCGCGTGCATAGCCGTACCCGGGCAGATCCACAAAATAAAAGCGCCGGTTGATACGGATGAAATTCACGGAGCGCGTTTTGCCCGGCTGGCTACTGGTATGGGCAATTTTACCATGCATCAGGAGGCAGTTGATCATAGATGATTTTCCCACATTGGAACGGCCGGCAAAGGCAATCTGCGGAAAATCGTCATCGGGGAGGTCTGAGGGGATGTACGCTGCTTTTACAAATTCGATTTGCTGAATCTTCATGCCGCATCCGCCTGCCGAACGGGATAACTCCCACCAAAGGCCTGTAAAATGACCTCTTCCATATCCTTTACCGGGAGAACCTCCAGATCCCGCAGGATTTTTTTCGGTACTTCTTTGAGATCTTTCTGATTTTCATTTGGAATTAGGACGCGTTTGATTCCGGAACGTTTAGCGGCCAGCAATTTCTCCGTAAGTCCGCCCACTGCTAGCACATTTCCGCGCAGGGTAATTTCTCCGGTCATGGCCAGATCTTTTTGTACCGGCTGGCGGGTCAGCGCAGAAATTACGGCGATGGCCATGGTGATGCCAGCCGACGGGCCATCTTTGGGGATCGCCCCTTCCGGGATGTGAATATGGATTTCGTTCTTTTCGAAAAATTCTGGCGCTATTCCCAGGCGACGACAGTTGGCGCGGATGTAGCTGAGCGCTGCCTGAGCCGACTCCTTCATCACATCGCCCAACTTCCCGGTGAGGATCAGTCCCGCTTTCCCCTCCAGTACCGTGGCTTCGATTTCCAGAATGTCACCTCCGAATTCCGTCCAGGCCAGCCCGATGGCGGCGCCGATCAGCGGGCGGTCATCCAGTACCTTTTCTGAATATTTGGGGACACCCAGGTAGCTGGCCACGTTGCGGGCGGTGATGACAAATTCATCTTTCCCGCCATCATTCAGCACAATCTCTTTGGCCACCTTCCTGCAGATGGTTGAAATGTTCCGCTCCAAATCCCGTACGCCCGCTTCGCGGGTGTAACGGCGGATTACCGTCAAAACCCCCGCATCTGTGAAACGCACCTTTTTGTCGCTCAACCCGGTTTCCTTGAGCTGCCGGGGAATGAGAAAATGGCGGGCAATTTCCAGTTTATCATGTTCCAGATACCCCGGCAGTTCGATCACCTCCATCCGGTCCAGCAGCGGTTCGGGAATATTGTGACGCACATTGGCAGTGGTAATAAAAAACACTTCGGAAAGGTCGAACTCCACCTCCAGGTAATGATCGCTGAAGTTTTTGTTCTGTTCCGGGTCCAGAACTTCCAGAAGAGCTGCCGCCGGGTCGCCGCGGAAGTCCATGCTCATTTTGTCCACTTCGTCCAGCAGAAAGACGGGATTTTTGGACCCGGCCTTTTTGAGGGACTGGATGATTCGGCCTGGCATAGACCCGATGTATGTTCGGCGGTGGCCGCGGATTTCCGCTTCATCGCGCACCCCTCCCAGCGACACCCGCACGAACCGCCGGTTCAGTGCCCGCGCGATGGACCGACCAAGAGATGTCTTCCCAACCCCCGGCGGCCCCACAAAACAGAGGATGGGCCCCTTCACTTTTTTCATCAAAGTCAGAACGGCCAGGTGTTCCAGGATGCGTTCTTTGGGTTTCTGCAATCCGTAATGATCTTCGTCCAGAATCCGCTGGGCCTTTTTCAGATCCAGATTATCCCGGGTGCGGCGGTTCCACGGCATGGCCAGCAGCCAGTCCAGGTAATTGCGCACTACCGTATACTCGGGCGACATCGGTGGAGTGTAGCGGAGTTTATCCAGTTCCTCCAGAGCTTTCTGTTTCGCCTCTTTTGGCAGGTTCGCCTTCTCGATCTTCTCTTCCAGCAATTGGAGATCATTGAAGCCTTCATCGTATTCACCCAGCTCCTGTTTGATAATCCTCAATTGCTCCTGCAGATAATAATGCCGCTGGGATCCCTGAATACGCTGGCGCACCTGATCATCGATATTCCGTTCCAGCTCCAGAATTTCCTTTTCGGTCTGAAGGATTTCGGCCAGCTGGAGCAGTTCCTGGCGCACATCCTGGGTTTCGATCAGGCGCTGCTTTTCTTCCAGTTTCCGGGCAACATGGGCGGCAATGAAATCAGCGATGCGCTGCGGATTGTCCATGGTCTCAATGGACATCAGGATTTCTTCCGGCAGATCCCGGTTTAGCGTAACATATTCTTTGAAAAGGGAAATGGCGTGACGCAGTGCCGCCTCGTCTTCGGAGGTGAGCCGCCGCCGTTCCGGTACCAGCTCAAAGCGTGCCCGCAGGAACTCCTCGCCCCGCAAATAGCGGACGATGCGGGCACGGTTCAGTCCTTCCACCAGAATCTTCACCAACCCATTGGGCAGGCGCAGAATCTGAAGGATGCGCGCTACCACACCAAACCGGTATAGATCCCGGCTGGAAGGGTTTTCCACCTCTGCGTCCTTCTGAGCCACAAGCAGAATCAGCTTGTCGTGCATCAGTGCTTCCTGAATGGCGCGAATGGACGCCTCGCGCCCCACCAGAAGCGGATATATCATATAGGGAAAAACAACCGTGTCTTTCAGTGGGAGTACGGGAAGCTTATCTTCTAATTCGATGGTAATATCGTCGCGCTTGATTCGTAACATAGGGAAATTTGCAACCTCATTCTAACGTATCCAGAAACAATCAGGCCCGTTTCTTCACGGTATCGTATTCGTACACCGGCTCTTTGTTCTCCTCAATCACTTCGCGGGTGATGATGCATTTCTTCACATCCCGCTTGGAGGGAAGCTGGTACATGATGTCCAGCATGGCCGACTCCATAATGGATCGGAGCCCGCGGGCGCCGCTTCCTCTGGCCCGTGCTTTCTCGATGACTGCTTTGAGCGCATCTTCCTCAAATTCAAGCTCCACGCCCTCCAGTTCAAACAATTTCTTATACTGCTTGGTGAGGGCGTTCTTGGGTTCGATCAGAATCCGCATGAGCGCCTCGTCATCCAGCTCATCCAGCGCACTGATGATAGGCAACCGGCCAATCAGCTCCGGAATCAGACCGAACTGAAGAAGATCTTCCGGCTGGACCATCCGCAAGATCTCGCCAATGCTGTAATCTCGATTGGACTGCGCGTCTGCCTTGAACCCGATGCGTTTCTTGCCGATGCGGGCTAGAATGATCTTATCCAGTCCTTCAAATGCACCGCCACAAATAAACAGAATGTTCCTGGTGTTGATATTTATAAGGCTCTGCTCCGGATGCTTTCTTCCACCCTTGGGNGGCACNGATGCAATGGTCCCTTCCAGAATTTTCAGCAGGGCCTGCTGGACCCCTTCACCGGATACATCCCGGGTAATGGATGGATTACCGCTCTTGCGGGCTATTTTATCGATCTCGTCGATGTAAACGATCCCCTTTTCCGCCCGCTCGATGTCATAGTCGGCAGCCTGCAGCAAACGCACCAGAATATTCTCTACATCCTCCCCCACATAACCGGCCTCTGTGAGTGTGGTTGCATCGGCAATGGTAAACGGCACATGGAGAAAGCGCGCCAGCGTCTGGGCTAGCAGGGTTTTCCCGGTCCCGGTGGGTCCAATCAGCAGAATATTGCTTTTCTCCAGCTCCTGATCATCGTAGAGATGCTGTGTGGCGATGCGCTTGTAATGGTTGTAAACCGCCACCGCCAGGGTCTTTTTGGCATGCTCCTGGCCAATCACGTACTGATCCAGTTCCGCTTTGATCTCCGCCGGTGTAGGAAGCTTCTGGGTCAGCATTGCAGAGCGGCGACGCAGATCGTTTTTCAGAATCTCGTTGGCGCTTACCACACATTCATTGCAGATAAAAACTCCCGGACCGGTGATGATGGCATCGACCTGCTGTGAGTTTTTGCCACAAAAGGAGCAGATGTACAATTTCTCGTTTTTTTCGTACGCCATGCCTCTGGCCTTTCTGCCATTCAGTTACATCAACTACTTGGTTGCGCCCATCTGCAATATGTTTCCTTTTTTCTGGTAAAACAAGGGCTATTTCTCCGGCTTTACCAGAACTTCGTCGATAATTCCGTAATCTTTGGCTTCTTCCGCAGACATGAAGAAATTACGGTCGGTGTCCTTTTCGATCTTTTTCAGGGGCTGTCCGGTATGCTTGTGCAGGATCTCATTCAGTTTCTGCCGCAGGGTTAAAATTTCGCGGGCGTGGATTTCGATATCCGTCGCCTGTCCCTGCACACCCCCCAGGGGCTGGTGAATCATAATCCGCGCATGAGGTAGGGCTGAACGTTTGCCCTTGGCCCCCGCAGCCAGCAGGACAGCCCCCATGCTTGCCGCCTGCCCCATGCAGATGGTGGCCACATCCGGCTTGATGTATTGCATCGTATCATAAATGGCCAGCCCGGAAGACACATATCCACCCGGCGTATTGAGGTACAGATAAATGTCCTTTTCCGGATCCTCTGCCTCCAGAAACAACATCTGAGCAATAGTCAGACTGGCTACCGTATCATCAATGGGGGAACCGATGAAAATGATACGCTCTTTCAGCAGCCGGGAAAAGATGTCATACGCCCGTTCTCCGCGGCCCGTTTGCTCTATGACAATCGGTACAAGACCCATGATTCTTCAACCTCCTTTACACCGTCTCAATCCGTTTCGCAACCTGATCGGTCACATCCATTTCTTTAATTTTCGCTTTCTCCAGTAATCTTTTTAAGACTTTTTCATGCAAAAGATCCCTGCGCAGGTTCTCCCGGTTTTTGGGATTCTGGTAATAGCGCTTCACCTCTTCCGGCTTTACTTGCCTTGTATGCTGGGCAATCTTCTCAATTTCCGCCTCCAGCTCTTCATCTGTTACCTGAATCCCCTCTTCCTCAACCAGTTTATCCCGCAGGTGAATCCATTTTAGCTCCTGGATTATCTCGGCCTGATGCTGCTCTTTAAATTCTTCATACGAAGGTTTGGGAGACAGATCTTTGGCATACTCTTCGTAATAACGCCGGGTGAACCATTCCACTAATTTGGACGGCAGTTCAAGCGGATTGCTTTTGACAAATTCCTGCTGAATGGCCCACCTGAGCCGTTCCTCGCTTTGGCGGTCGAACTGGGCCTGCAGCCGCTCGCGGATCTTTTCCCGCAACTCGTTGAGGTCTTTGTAGTCGCCCAGAGAACGGGCAAAATCATCGTCCACATTGGGCAGGGTTTCGGAAATGACATCTTTCACGCGCACCTGATAATACCCCTGATTTTCCTGCGGGCGCCCCTTGCCCTCTTCCTGGTACTGAATGGTAATACGGCGCTCATCTCCGGGTTTCACGCCTTTCAGCTGCTGCAAAAGCTGATCTCCAAAAGGCCCATCTCCCAGGCGTAGCTGGCGGTTCTCAAACTTTTTTCCGATCAGCGGTGCACCGGACACATCCAGTTCCTGCAGGTCTGCCACCACAAAATCCCCCTCCTCTGCTCCGTCTTCTTTCTTACGGTACACAGCCTGCTCTTTGCGGAGGTTTTCAATGACGGCTTCCACATCATCATCGGTAACCCGGCGCACTTCCTTCACAACCTTCAGGCCATCCACCTTTTTAATGGTGATTTCTGGCATGACCTGAAACTCAAGCACAACATGAATATGGCCTTCCGGCAGCTTCTGCTGTTCCACAAGCTCGAACCCGCCAAAGACATCGTACTTTTCATTGCGCACAATGTCTCTTGCTTTCTCTTCTGCCACATCCAGCAGCACATCCTGCTCGATCTGCTCGCCATACCGGATTTTCACCAGATCAAGCGGCGCTTTTCCTTTGCGGAACCCCGGTATAGTGACACGCTTGCGCGCCTTTTTCAGCTCTTCCAGAACGCGGGGTTCCAGTTCCTCCTTAAGAATATCCATCGAAAGCCGGTACGTCAGCGGTCCTGCTTCTTCGATCCTGTACTCCAATGTTTTCTCCTTGCATTAGGTCCCATACCTGCCCTTCTGTACTCATAAAAAAAAGGCCCTACGGCCGTTCACCGTGCGAGAGGGGGGACTCGAACCCCCACGGGTTACCCCACTAGATCCTAAGTCTAGCGCGTCTGCCAATTCCGCCACTCTCGCAGAAACGTTACACTCCCCTAAATCCAGCATTTTCAAAGAGAAAAACTCCCAATTTTGGGAGTTTTCAACCTTGAATATAAGAATTTTTGCAGGGCTTGTCAATAAATTCAACTTTTCCGGAACGCTGTTACAAAGCTTTCACAGGAGAATACTGGTTCTTTATTTTCTTAGCGGCCATCAAACTTTCAGAACATACAAGGACAGCATTTCCAAAAACCTCCGTGTTCCCTGCAGATCCGACCCTGGAGAAAACAGCAGATGTTTTCCCTCAGGCATGTTCCATTAGCCACTGTTGAACGGCCTTTTGGATAGCCTGAAGCTGTTCCCTCAGCTTCTTGCGCGCACAATCCGGATTGGCAAACAGACATTCTGCCGCCTTGCAGTAGTAGGTTCGTTCCGAACAGCCCTGCGTACGCTGGTAGGCCGGCGTGGCCGTCATCCGCTCAGTAATTTCTTTTTTGGAAAAAGAGGGTCCTTTGATTCGCAGCCCGATTTCAACTGTTTTTTCCCAGATGAAGTTTTGCAGTGCCACCAGCTGATCCGGGGACAGCTGTTCTACAAATTCATCCAGAGGAGCACCTGAAAATAGCCGTACAAGAGCCAGAACCCGCACAGAGCAGGGAAGCTTCAGCTCACTTCTGTGTTCCAAGAAATGCCGCTGCGCTGCATCCATTCAGGCTACCCTTGCCGCTGTTGTTTCCATATGGGTGTTAATCAAGTCAACCAGCAGCTGCCGTACTGACTTCCGGCTTTCTGGCAGATAAAAGGACAACCTCGCCCTTGGACTGATGGCCAGCCCCCCCGAATAGGCCCTCGGTGGGATGTTTCTATTCGGCAAATCCTCCATCGAAATGGCTATCACAAAAGGCAAAGGAATCTGCTGAGCAAAAAAGTCGACAAAACTGGTGAAAGCGGATGTGGACTCCAGCGCCGGAACCCGCCCTAAAATTACAGCACCCAGGGTTTTGCGGTACAAAAACGGCCAGTTGTATTCCCATGACTCCTGTGGTAGTTGCATGCCCAGAAGCAACACGTTCATGTCGTCGCCCAGATCCAGGAATCCTGCCGTAAGTGATTCGGACACCGGTTCTTTCGCCGCGCCGCTCCGTTCAATGAACCTATCGATGTCTTCCCGCTCAAACGACAGCAGGAGAATCTCCGTTGTCTGCATGGGTCATTCTTCCAGCAATTTCCGTTTCAGGTACTGGAGGTCCGACCGGCTGAGAAGCTTTTGCCGCAGCGCGAAAACCTCTTCCTCCAGCCGGGCCAGGTGCTGCAATTCCGGCGATTCTTCCACAACCTGCTGGGCCCTCGATTTTTGCCTTACCAGGCCATCCACCATTTCGCGGATAATCAGGGAAAGTTCCGCTGAGGTGGGTACTTTGCCGCTCCCGCTGCTGGCCGCCAGGCCGGAAATCATCGATTTCTCCACCACTTCTCCAATCCAGCCTTTTTCCCTTGCCTCTAAGAGAATCCGCATCGTTTCAATCTCNGGAAAGGGCGAATGTTCAAGGATTTTCCGCAGCGGCCAGCCTCTGGTCAAAAGAGGCATCAATTTCAAAAACGGCTCGTTAGCGTGCTGCGGCAAACGCTCCTGCTGAAAGACCTCGAATTGCGTTTCCATAGATTTCACCTTCCGACGCAGCTGTTTCCATTCCTCCAGTACTTCGCTGGCTTTGAGCAAAAGCCGGTCTGTGGACTCTTCCATTTCTTTGCGGCGCTCAAAATTCTCAAAGCGCACGCGGAAGAAGCCATCCTCCCAGGTAAGCATGCGTTCCAGAGCGGCCCAGCCGCGCAGCGCTCCCAGCTCTACTTCCCAGATCTCACCTTCCTGGAAATAAATCCGGCCATCGCGGCCGTTGTGCCGCAAGTAGATAATGCCGGTTTTCTTCCCCAGATGCAACGTCTGCAGTACCTGCCAGAGGCCCATCTCCTTCAGATCACCAGCGAACCCGCGCACAAAATCCGCCCCCTGCTCTTCGGGAAAGCGCTCGGCGTATAGCAGCCGCGCCTTCACCAGCACCTCCTCCGGCTCAACGGGCACCAGGAGATAATCATCGATGCCACTAAGGATTTCCTCGACCCGTTCTTTCCACAATTGCGCATCCGACAGCAGCACCAGAAAAAATCGGTTGCGGTCAAAGCGAGAAGAAAATTCTGCGACAAACTCGCCAGGCTTCAGGTCCGGCAAGCGGTTGCCAAAATAAACGAAATCGGCAGGATAATCCTTCAGATACGAAAACGCTTCCCGGGCGGAGCTGCAGATTTCTACCCTGGCGTCTCCGTTCCAGGAAATCTGCTGAAACCCGCCCAGTACCTCAGACCGGTTCTCTACCACCAGAATGTCGGCTTTCAACGCGTTTCCCCTCAGTTGGTAATGCCGTCTGTTGGCGTCGGTATGCGCAGATACTCCCGGCCTGTAACCGAGGAATACATGTTGAGCAGAATCATCTTTACGTTTTCCCGGTCTTTGGGATTGCAGGAGATCAGTTCTTCGTAACTTTCCAGATCCAGTTCATCCGCCAGATGCTCGATGTCCATAGCCCCCGGGTCTCGCAGGTTGGTGATGGCCAGGGCATAGGGGAGCTGGTAGCGGTTCCGGAAGGTTTTAATCAGGTACGATAGGTACTCCAGAGCTTCCGGCTCCGTAGCGCTGATCAATACCACATAACCAAACATCTGGTCTTCAAACGTCTCCAGGAAAACACTCAGGGTTTTCTCTATGGGAATCCCGATTATATGCACATTCTTTGTTTCATCTACCGGAAGGAGGCCCAGATCCACAGGATGCGGAAACAGGTTGCTTACCGTTTTTGAATGATAACTGGCCCCGGCAATGGAGCGGACAAAATCGCTCCGGCCGCTTCTGGCAGAACCCAGCACCAGAAGGGTGTTCTGACCTGGCCGGGCGAAACGCAATACCCGCTGCTGAAACGTTTCTAGCTCCTCGGGAGAGAAGATGGGCTCCGGCGCTTTCTCTTTCACCTCCAGCGGTTCCGGAACCTCCCTGCTGGGCACAAATTCTTCCAAGAAGCCTTCCTGAACCATACGGACAATGCGCTCGAGGGCAATCAGTTCATCATACAGGGTCTCCTCAAGAACCTCCGCTATGGTGCGGGTTCCATCAAACAGCTCGATGAAATGCCGGGCTTCCGGCGACAGGTTTTTCCGCTTTTCCACAAGCTCAAGGAAAACCGGTGTGGTTTTTAAAATGGCATCCGGAGAGGGAAGCTGTTTCAGCAGTTCCTCCCGCTTCTCCAGCCGTTTTTTGGCTTGCAGCAGCAGTCCAAGATTGCTGGAACGCATGGTGTCTTCCACATCCACGGGTTGCGGTAAAAATGCAAAAGTACCCTCCGACCATGGAATCATCCGGAAATAGGCCTTTTCTGCCTTAAAGGGGCCTACAATCGCCTGAACCACATTGCCGTCCCGGAAATAAACCTGTCCACTCTGGCCACGGGCGTGGGTCAAGAACAGAATGCCTGTGGCCTGCAGACCGCTGAGCTCCTCCGTGAGCCGTGCCAGATTTTTCTCTTCCAGTTTCCCTTTCATTTCGCCTTCCTCACCGGTTTGCCGGATTTGCCAATTTCTCTCCAGCCGGTCAAGAATCATCTGAATCCGAGCTACGATCTCCTTCACGTGGGCCGGCTTGATGATATAGTCTTTTACCCCGCTCCGGTAGGCCCGGAGACGCTCCTGAACCCCCTGGCGGGCTGAAAGGAAAATAACAGGAATGCTCCTGTGTTCCGGAACCGAATAGAGCTTCTCCACAAAATCGAAACCGTCCATATCCGGCATGTCCACATCAATTACGACGAGATCGGGCCGGATTTTCGCCACCTTTTCCAGTCCATCATAGGCTGATCCCGAAGAAACCATCCCAAAATGTGCCTCCGCAAGGGCGCCTGCCAGAAGCTCCACATTCCGCGAATTCTTGTCTATGACCAGAATCGTACGGTTCATTTTGGATCCTTAATGTTCTTTCCATTGCAAACGCATGTCATACCGCCGGTCAAACAGAATAGATCTGTTTCAGCTCGGCCCCCTGATAGTAATGCTGCAGAATCCGCTCACAGGAATAGCCTTCTTCTGCCATTACGGCAGCCCCTACCTGGCAGAGTCCGACTCCGTGCCCCCACCCGCCACCTTGCAAAATAAGCGCCGCCGTTTTGCCCTTCCTATCCTGTTCCTTTTCCACATAAAAAGCCGAACTGTAAAGATGCGACCGAGAAAGGGCCCGACGGATTTCCAGCTCCTTCCCGATGACCATTTCTCCCTTGTCGCCCACCACTTTCAGGTAGATGATTCTCCCGGAATATCCCCGCTTCTGCGGAATAAGATCACGGATGGGCCCCAGGTCTTTGCCCATTTTCTCACGGAAAATTTCTCCCAGTTCTTCCGGTGAATAGCGTACAGACCAGCGGAAATAATCATGCGCGTAATTCAGGTAGTCCGGAACCTGATGAACTTGTGGATTGCAGAAGACATCCGGGCTGGATTTCAGAAAAGCGCGCACATCATCCTCCCGGTCCACCGTCTGGAAGGACTGCGCTCCCCGCGGTCCATCGTAGAAAGTAGAAAGATACGGGATATCACGCCCGTCCCAGACGTTTTTGTAGGCTTCGCCGATGCCGCCGCAAACTTTAGCGTAACGGGTATCGCATACGCGCCCGCTGTACAGCAGGACCTGGCCAGCGGTCTCTCTGGCGGCCTGAAGGGATTTTTGCTGAAGGGCACCTGCTCCGTGATAGCACTGGCAGTGGTCGTCCGCGCACACATCAAAGGGATCGCCGTAGTGATGCTTCCCCGCCGTAGCAAAAATGGTGCAGCGCGCCAGTATGGTCTGGGCTTTCAGAAACTCGAGATGGCAGTCCGGCGTCATTTCGGACGAATTGACCCCCGCCACGTAATTTTCCACATCCACGACGCTCACCGCTGTGAGCAGGCCTTTCCGGTCAATGTGAAACTCGAGGATGTTTTCCAGGTACTGGTCCTCCCGGTGATCCCAGTGAAAACCAATACCCACCCGCACATTGTGGAGCAGGAAAGTGCGGGCTTTGCTCTCGGTCGGTATCAGCCGCACGGCCCCCTCCACTTCCACCCCATTGATGAGGAGCACCCCTTCGGCAGGCACCTCGGGAATGAGCAGCGCAGCGAAGTCGCCAAAGTTGGGCAATTTGCGGCGGGCTTCGTCCGCTTCCTCCAGACTGGAAAATCCCCGGGCAAGAACCCAGTATTCACGGTTGTCGATGTATTCGTTTTTGCCGATCTGCACATTCTCGCCCACACGGAGGCATTCCAGGTTCAAGCGGAATTTTTCCCACAAATGCACATGCTGCTCCGCCTCGTCCTGGTCCGTGCGAATGGCCAACCGGATCATGGGTTCCATCCGGGCAGGCTGGCTTCGTGCCACTTTCACACTGTAGGTATGATCCTTTTTTCCGTCAAAAAGCCGGTTACCAGCCAAATCGTATGCACCGAAATCCACCAGTGCGGTAAAGCGGATTTCTGGTTCGAACTGCAGCATTCCAACCCGTGCATACGGACGATTTTCCCGATAATCAAATTCCATAGGCTATGTTCCTCGTTCACTATCCGACCACGGCCTGTGATTTTGCCCCCCATTTCGCGGATGCCGCTTCCAGATAAATTTCAGCGAAAAAATGAACAGGGCGATGGCAAACAGCACAACCGGCGGATTGACAAAATCTCCCTTCAGGTACAGTCTATCCCATTCAGATGATTGCCATCGGATGGTTATGACAGCCAAAAAATTGTTGGTAGCATGAACCACCACACTGGGCCAGACACTTTGCGTACGCCATGCGAGCAAGCCGAGCACGGTTCCCATGAGCGTGATTTGAAGAACCATCCAGGGCAAAAAGTGGATCAGACCGAACAGGGCGGCCGGAAAAAAGATGGCCATCCAAACCCTCGTGTGTTCCTCAAGGATTTTCTGAAAAAAACCGCGGAATAGCATCTCCTCGCAAATCCCGGCGCCCAGGGTAGCCAGAACCAGCATCATGTAAAAATCCCCGGGAGGCGCATCGCGAAACAGGGATTCGATGGCATCGATATATTCCTGAGGAACGCTAAACCAGGACTGAATGATGCGGTCCAGCTGGTCCCCGATCACCGCCAGCCCTGCACCGAGCAGAACAGCCGCAGCGACCGTGGAAAGTGGCACCGGATGAAAACGAAAGGCCGATGCAAACGGCAGGCGAT
>MTOL01000224.1 GCA_002011685.1 Deferribacteres bacterium JdFR-76 | reverse complement strand
AATAAGTTTCGGGATGAACCGCGGCCTCGCTCGGGTGTCCTCCGGACCCGACAGTTCATCATGAAGGATTCTTACACCCTGGATGTTTCGGAAGAGGCACTTGATATCAGCTACAACAAACATGCAGAAGCATACAAAAAAATCTTTAGCCGCTGTGGGTTGAAATTTTTTATCGTGGGAGCCTCCAGTGGTCTGATGGGAGGGTCTGCATCTCAGGAATTTATGGTGGAATCCGATGCAGGGGAGGATACTTGCGCACTCTGCGATCGCTGCGGATACGCGGCAAATGTGGAGATCGCACAGTTTCGCGTTGAGCCGAAAGATGATTTGTCGAACACGGAGCTGGAAGAAGTTTACACTCCAGAGAAACGGACAGTCGAGGAGGTTTCTGAATTTCTAGGACTGGAAAAAAAGCATTTCATCAAGTCCCTTCTTTTTGTTATTGATTCTGAGCCGGTTATGATACTGATACGCGGCGATCACGATGTGAATGAGTCCAAAATGATAGCCAATTTTGGCCCCAAATTCCGACCAGCCACCGATGAGGAAGTTCAAAAATATCTCAACGCACCGGTAGGCTTTATTGGTCCAGTTGGCGTCAAGAATATCCCAATCTATGTCGATAAGACTCTTGAGAACCAATCGGGTTTTGTATCGGGAGCAAACAAGGACCAGTACCACATAAAAGGCATCGACATCNGTCGGGACGTTTCCGTCCGTGCAGTTGTCGATGTGGCACTTGTACAGGAAGGTGATTTTTGTCCGGAATGTGGCGAACCGCTGCGAATTGTCAGGGCAATCGAACTGGGGCATATTTTCAAACTGGGAACCAAATATTCTGAGAGCATGGGAGCAACCTTCCTGGACGCTGATGGGAAAGAAAAACCCATTGTTATGGGAAGCTACGGGATTGGTGTAGAGCGCATCGTTGCGGCATTTATCGAACAAAATGCGGATGACAAAGGACTTTGCTGGAACAAAGCTCTGGCGCCTTTTCTGGTTCATATTGTTCCTATCAATTATAAAAACAGCGAAATAAAAAAACTTGCAGACCGGCTCTATGAAGAATTGCAACAAAATGGTGTGGATGTCCTGCTGGACGATAGGGAATTCAGTCCGGGATTCAAATTCAGGGATGCGGACCTGCTGGGTATGCCACTGCAGGTCATTATCAGCGAAAAAAATATTCAGAAAAATCAGGTGGAAATCAAATTCCGCCGAAGCGACGAGCGGCGCTATGTTCCAATCGATAAAGCCATTCAGGAGATCCAATCCATCGTTGTAGAGCTGGAATAACAAAGAATGAATGATACGATCCGGAACATCCATTCCAAAGCGGTAGCTCTCTACAAACAAAAGCGGTTTCAGGATGCAATTGCGCTATGGAAAAAGGCCCTGGAGGTAGATCCTGAAGAAGTTGAGGTACTGTATAGCCTCGGTCTGATCAACTTCGAAATGAAACAATATGAGGAGGCAGTCCGTTTTCTGGAACGTCTCCTGGAGCTATCGCCTGGGCATTTCAAAGCTATGATCGTTCTCGGAACTTCCTACATGAAACTGCGTCGCTTTGATCTGGCCGAGGAATATATTCAAAAGGCCCTCGCATTAAATCCGAAACATAAGTTGGCCCTCCTTCATCTTGCGGCTATCTACGGCGTCAAGCGACATTTTGAAGAATCCATCAAAACCTTCCAGAAAGTTGTGGAACTGTATCCAGATGAACCGAGGGGGTATCTTGGAATTGCAAAACTCAATATTCTAATGGGCGAACGGGAAAAGGCAAAAGAGCACCTTCAAAAGGTGCTGGAGCTGGATCCCAGCGGTCCTTTTGGCCAATATGCCAAAAAGGCGCTTTTTTCTTCCATAGAAATGCCGCAGCAACCTGCTGATGGTGATGAGGGGACAAGTGCGAACCGCCTCTATGCGCAGGGAATGGGAGCATATTTGGAAGGAAAACACCTTCTTGCTTCGCGCTACTTTGGAGAATATGCTCGCCGCACGAATACAGACATAGCCCACTTTTTGCATGCGGAATCTCTGATCCGCTGTGGGAGACTAAGAGAAGCATTTCTTGCTCTGAAACGTGCCATCCTAAAAAACCCACGCAAGGGCCTTTATTATAAAGAATTAGCACTCGTTCTCGATCGGATTGGAAAACCGGAAGACGTTCTTGAAATTCTCAAAAAGGCGAAAAATCTTGGAAAAGCTGATGATGTGGTACTTTATCTGGAAGGAAAGAACCTGAACCGGACGGAACGGTATACCGAAGCAAAGGAGGCACTGCGTCAGGCAATTCGAAAAAACCGAAACAACCTGGCCGCGCGCTACGAACTGGCGAAAGCCCTTATCCAACTAAGTGAAAAAGAAAGAGCACAGGAAGAATTAAACAGGATAAATGAAAGCCCGCTAGAATCGCCAATCAAAAAAAAGAGTGAAAAGATGCTTTTGGCGCTTTAAAATTTTTGCTTCAATATTACACATAAGATATATTATGTATAATAGCCCATCCCAAAAGGAAATTCAACCCTCTTTTTTTGCGTTCTATTTGCGCTCTATTTGACAACAAAATTTACAAGTTTTCTTGGAACGTAGATCCTTTTTATAATTTCTTTTCCCTGAAGGTATTTTTTGGCCTTTGGGGCATTTTGTGCCAGCTCAAAAATCTGATTTTCCTCCGCATCCGCATCAACGACAACCTGATCGCGCAATTTTCCGTTCACCTGAATTACAATGGATATTTTATCCTGTTTCAACATTTTTTCGTCATAGTTGGGCCAAGAGGCATTAAAGATGCTTGGTTTTTTTCCGAGTTTTTCCCAGATCTCTTCTCCAAAATGTGGTGCGAAGGGAGCAAGCAAGAGGATAAAAGTTTCGAGGCACCGATCCATGATGCTTTTGTTTTGTTTTTCGATTGGCAATTCGTTCCGATATGAGGAGAGAGCATTGAAGAATTCCATGAGACGGCTAATGGCAGTATTGAAATGAAAGCGTTCTAGATCCTGAGTAACTTCTTTGATGGTGTAATGCCGGATGCGCTCAAGTTTCTGAGCCTTTTCTTCTTCCCCACCCTTTGCCGGATTTTGGACGTAATCATGGACAAAACGCCAGATGCGGTTTATAAAACGGTGAATTCCCGTAATCCCTTCATCGCTCCAATCACCGCCTTCTTCATAGGATCCCATGAACATGAGGTACATACGGAAAACATCGGAACCGTATTTTTCGATAAACTGGTCCGGGTTTACCACATTTCCACGTGATTTGGACATCTTGGCGCCTTTGTTTGTAATAACCCCCTGATGAAATAGGCGTTGAAACGGTTCATCGAAACCGATATAACCGAGATCGTACATGACTTTTGTAATAAAACGGGCATACAACAAGTGCATCACTGCATGCTCAGCCCCCCCTACGTACTGATCAACCGGAAGCCATTTATCCGCCAGATCACGATCCCAGGGGGCGGTATCAAGATGAGGTGTTAAATAGCGTAGAAAATACCAGGAAGAGCAGACGAATGTGTCCATTGTATCTACTTCGCGGCGAGCCGGCTTACCACATTTTGGGCATTGGGTGTTTACAAAGTCCGGCACCGTGGCCAGTGGGGATTCACCTTTTCCTGTAAATTTGACTTCCATCGGCAATTCCACTGGCAGATCCTCTTCGGGCACTGGCACTTCACCGCAATCCGAACAATAAATAATTGGAATGGGCGCCCCCCAGTACCTCTGTCGGGAAATTAGCCAGTCCCTCAGCTTGTAGGCCACATGGAATTTGCCCTTCCCTATCCTTTCCAGGTATTCGGTTACTTTTTTGCCTCCCTCTTCGGAGGTTAGGCCATTAAATGGGCCCGAGTTTACCATGTATCCTTTTTCGGTGTAAGCTTGCTCGAGCGGGTAATCCGAAACGTTTGGATCAGGAGAGATCACAATGCGGATCGGCAGGTTGAATTTCTTGGCAAATTCAAAATCGCGCTGGTCGTGTCCTGGAACTGCCATTATGGCTCCGGTTCCGTAGCTCAATAATACATAATCGGCAATCCAGATGGGAATTTTTTCGTTATTTATGGGATTTACGGCATAGGCTCCCGTAAATACCCCGGTTTTCTCTTTTTCCGTTGATGTTCGCTCAATTTCGCTTTCTTTCCTTGCAAATTCCACATATCGTGCGACTTCATCCCTTTGTTCAGGAGTTGTTATTTTTTCCACCAGTGGATGTTCAGGAGCCAGAACCATGTATGTAACGCCAAAGAGCGTGTCCGGGCGTGTTGTAAAAACATCAAATGTCAAGTCCGAATCGGCCACCTGAAACGTGATAAGCGCACCTTCGGAGCGGCCGATCCAGTTTTTCTGCATTATAATGGTCTTTTCCGGCCACTGGATCCGGTCATGTCCTTCCAGGAGACGATCTGCATAGGCAGTGATCTTGAAAAACCACTGTTCAAGATCCCGACGGGTTACTTCCGAATCGCAACGTTCGCAGCGTCCGTCGATGACCTGTTCGTTTGCCAGTACCGTCTGGCAGCTGGGACACCAATTAACAGGAGCCTTTTTCCGATAAGCAAGTCCATTTTTGTAAAGCTGCAGAAAGATCCACTGTGTCCATTTGTAATATTCGGGAGAGCTTGTGTTGATTTCTTTGGACCAATCATACATGGCCCCGATGGCCTTCAGCTGTTCCCGGATATTTCGGATATTTTCCGCAGTACTGATGGCAGGATGAATTCCCTTCTTAATTGCATAGTTTTCCGCAGGAAGCCCAAATGCATCATATCCAATTGGTTCAAAAACATTATACCCCTGCATTCGTTTGTAGCGGGCCCATGTGTCAGTCGGCCCGTAATTATACCAGTGTCCAATGTGCAGTCGATCTCCCGACGGATACAGAAACATGACCAGCACATAAAGTTTTTTATCAGTTTTCGAAAGATCTGTTTCGTACAGCTTGGACGCTTCCCAGTAGGATTGCCACTTTTTTTCGATTTCTTTGAAGGGATACTGCATGCTGTTCATCCTTCCTCTCCCGAATTTTTTCTGGCCAATAAAGAAAAAGCTGAGTTCAGACCTCAGCTTTTTCCATCGTCGGGGCGGGCGGATTCGAACCGCCGACCTCATGGTCCCGAACCATGCGCGCTAACCGGGCTGCGCTACGCCCCGAGTTTTTCAGAATAACGAAATAACCCCCAACGAAGCCAGGGTTACAATAATTCCGGCCAGGCAAATGCCCGCAAAAATAGCCATAACCGCCGGCATAAACCGCACGCCGAAAATAAATGCGGCCACTGCTCCGGTCCAGGCACCGGTTACTGGCAGCGGAATTCCGACAAAAAGCATCAGACCCAGCAATTCGAATTTTTCAATGAGCCTGCCTTTTTTGCGGGTTCTCCGAAAGAGCCATTCAAAAAATCGGTCAAAAAGTCGGTATTTTCGGAGTCCATTGGAAACCGGTTCCAGAAAGAGTAAAATAGGAATGACCGGGATAAAATTTCCAATGACCGCTGAAACATAGGCCGATTGCCAGCTCAAACCGCCCCCTATGGGCGGAGATGCCAGCGCCCAGGGAATTGCGCCGCGCAGTTCAAGGATTGGAATCATTGCGATGATGGCCGTTACCACCTCTTTAGGGAGCGACGCGAAAAACTGGGCTACTTGTTCAGGATTCATAGAGCGCTACTCGCAATACCGTCCGAATGAAGCGTATCGTGTCCGTCAATCTGTTAATCGAGCTTTTCTGTCCACCATATATCCTGGATATTTCCACAAAGCCGGTCCTGGCGCCATGCAACAAATATTTGAGTAGCACTTCCGTTTCAAAATCGTACCGGTTTGCAAAAAACCTTAGCCTTCTGTATATCTCCAGGTTCATTGCTCTGTAGCCGCATTGAGAATCCGCAATACGCTTCCCCGCGACAACAGAAATCAAAAGGCTTGTTAGCTGATTGCTCAACCACCGATCCTTCGGCATCTGGGAAAACGCAAATGTCCGGATTCCCAGTACAAGATCCAGTTGTTGTTCCTCCANCAACCCTGTAAATTGCGGGATGAACCGTGGATCATGCTGGCCGTCGGCGTCCAGGGTGACCACCTTTTGAATACCCCGGTCCAGTGCATATGAAAAGCCTGTTCTTAAAGCGGCGCCTTTTCCCCGGTTTTTGCGATGTTGTAAAAGAACAACCGGCAACTGGCGGCAAACCTGGCCAGTGCCATCCGTCGATCCATCATCCACCACAAGGATGCAGCCCGGATCGCCTACAACTTCGATCGTCCCAGTGATCACATTCAATATATTGCCCGCTACGTTATAAGCGGGCAAAACAACCATCCATCCTTTCACAAATCGACCTGATCCAGGCCTACATTGAATGAAGGCGGTGCTTTGTGCGCCGCCTAAAGGGGCCTCGACTGGGCCAGCATTTATTCTTTTTTTAGCTTAATTCAAAACGCCATATAATTTAGCTTTATTTTTTTTAGATTTCAAGGCAAATTCGCCCAATGTCGGCTTTCTATTTTCTGTTTGAAGTGGATCTCTTGCCAGAACCGGATCTACGGTTGTTCCCCACCAGGCTCCGTAGGAATATCCGATTCCGAAACCGAGATTTTGAACCGCCGTATCTGATTGGCCTGGTAGTCTACAACATACACCACTCCATCAACGGCCAGAATTCCACGGGGATCTTCAAAGGTTGCCGTGGCTAGTCCCCGCCTTCCCAGGTCCACTTCCCTGCCCTCTCCGGGACTGCTGTTTTTGAATTTAAACACCCGCTGCCATCCGCGGTCTACCACAAAAATGTCATTCTGGTCATCTGTGGTAATATCAAAAGGTTCTCTGAACCGGTTTAGATCCATAATGGGATGCTTGTAGAGTTCAAACTGCGATACAAATGATTCCGCTTTCAGTTTTTGAACCAGGAAATTTCCACCGAGCTGGGAAATGTAAAGATTCCCATATTTATCCACGTAGATCCCCCTGGGTGTATCCACAGTCCCTGCTCCGGAACCGTATGTAACCACATTGCGTTCGAATTTCCCTTTATAGGCAAATAGAATTCGTTCTTCGACAGTGCGCACGACGGCAAAAGGCGAAAGCCGAAAACGGGCAATTCGGTGTTTTTGGGTTTCCGAAACATAAATCTCATCGGATCCGAAGCGCCCGGCCGCCACGCCAAAATACTGAAGTCCCGGATCGGGTGATTCATAAAATTTGTAGACGCTTTTGATTTTCGAAATATCTTGAGGATCAGTAGAAAAGGAATATTCTTTAAAGTTTAAGGTGTCGATCTGATTCTCCAACAAATAGAGTGTTTTATCGATAGGATATTGAACGGTATCTCCATTGCTGCGCTGGAATACCCCCCGAAAGGCAACGGCTTTTACCCCCACGATATGAAAGTATTCATTCCATGCATAAAGGACATGTGTTCCATTGGCAATGATCAGATTCAACTTGCTATCGATCGTGATGGAAGTTGGGTGAGGAATTGGGCTGATCTGGTCAAAGCCGTTTTGGAGAATAAGTTCCCCTGATTTTTTCAAACACAGAATTTCATCTTTCCCTGCATTGGCCAGCCAGAGATAGCCATCCGGTCCTTCCACAATATCAGTGGGATGCAGGATATCCACACCGAGGCTTTGAGAATCCCAAACAGGGAATATTTCTACATAAGAAGTGTCATTGGCGCCAAAGGAAGAAACGGAAGTCTGTGCTGCGGGCAAAGGCATTTTTCGGAAATCGCACGCCCCTGCGAGGAGCGTAACTCCCGCCAGCACACACAAGAGCAAAATTATTCTTTTTNTTNCCATCATTTACCCTCAGAACCTGAACACAAAANTGAACTGCTGTGACACATCCAATCTGCCAAAATCCGCGTATGCATAGTCGAACTGCACACTTCTGGAGCCAAGAGGTAGCTGAAGTCCCACGCCGAAGGTCCAGTGATTTTCCCCGTAATCAAAACGGTATCCACCGCGGATTGCAAGATATTCGGACAAGGTATACTCCGCTCCCATTACGGCGTTCTCAGCATTATCCATCGGATGGTTCATTTGAAAGGCGAGCGTCAATTTATGAAAATCGCTTTCGAATATTTCCATGGCGGCTCCCAGGGTAAAACTGGTAGGGGGTGAAAAATCTGCGTAATTCTGTTCCACAAGATTTCCAGCGCGGGTCCGCTTGTGGAATGTACCTTCCGGACGCATATTGGGACCAAAATTCCGCATGGAGGCAGCAAGCCGCAGCGAGCGGAATCCTGTCCAGTAATAGGTTCCGAAATCGATCATAAAAGTGCGCATTTCCAGGTCCGCAAGATTTTCCTGAGCAAATTTGACGGTTGTGCCAAAAGAGAAGCGATCCGTCATCCGGATGGAAAAGCTAACCGCTGCAAAAAAGTCGCTGTAGCTAAAATATTCTCCAGTTCCCCCCGGGTGATATTCATCAGTAACTTCCATATCCTCGGTATAAAGAAAGCCGGAACTGAATCCTACGGCGATGGCATGGGAGATCTGGTGGACGTATCCTGCAAATTCGTAGCGGATATCTACCGGCCACTGAATATGAGATACAATTGCCTCATTCCGGTTGATTTGCACGAGACCTGCTGGATTCCACCATAGGCTGCTGGCATCGTTAGCTACGGGCACAAAAGCTCCAGCCATGGAAACTGCCCTGGCGCCGATGCCGATCTTAAGAAAAGTCATTGCAGCAGTGCCAACCCGCTGTTCTCCAAGTCGCGGCAGCAAGCCCTGACCGTGAATCTCGCTACCCAGGAGAAAAACCAAAACGACGATGTATAGACATTTTTTCATTTTTCGCACTACCCTGTCCCTATTCAAAACGCATCCGGATTCCCAGTTTTACCTGTCTTGGCCAATCATACCGTGCCGGGTTATCGGGCGGCAAATCCCTCGGATCGTCATGCCAGGTACGTGGGATAATATCACCCGGTTCATAAGGCCGCCCGGTTACCGGATTGATGATCCTTGGGATTTTGGTATTGAACACATTTTCCGCTTCCAGATAGATGGACCATTCAACGCCTAAAAGGGTAAAATCTTTGTAAAGGCGAAGGTCCAGACGCGACCAGGGCTTTGAGATACTGCCATATTCATCTTTTTCATAAATATTGCGTTCCACATCGATTAGACGCCGATACCGTTTTCCGGATTCGTATTCAAATCGCAAATTAAATCCCCATCTTGTGGGAATTCGCAATCCCATGAAGTAGAATCTTGCATCTTCCGGCATATAGAAAAAGATATCTGTGGAGAAGCGATAAGGTTTGTCCCACCGGAGATAACTTTCGGTGAGAGGTTTTTCAGGGACTCTCCCCGCTGCTACCAGCAGATTCGTGTTTGGTGTTGAACTCTTGCCGGTTGCAACGGCGTAGGTAAAATCGATATTTCCGGAAAGATAGCGCGATCGCCTGCGGAAGCGAATTTCAATCCCGCGAGAACGTGCATAATCCATGTTAACATACATGTAATAGCTGATATTCCCGAGCCTGGGACTGAACTTTTGCACCCTCACCGCTGTGGGATAATCAAACATGTCTTTGTAATAAGCCTTAAATTCAATGGTTTGATTTCGGTTGAACCGATGCTTTAAACCCAGCTCGTATGCCACAGTGGTTGTGGGATTTAAATTTGGATTCCCAAAAAGCTGATAGGTCGCCTCAGAGTGAGATTTTAGTTTGGCATAGACGTATTGACCGATTGGCTTTTGCGAGAAATGGCCATAATGCATATACAGCACATCGTTATCTGTTACTGGATGGGAAATACCCAGCCGTGGACTCAAATGCCCTTTCCCCCGGTGGCCCAGAAATTTGAATGTTTCTTTCTTAAACAGCTTTCGGGCTGCATCTGTAATAGTTACCGTTTCCGGGTCGTTGATGGCATCTTCCACATATTCACCGGGAAACCAGTAATCATAGCGCAGTCCAATATTAACGATCATACCGCTATAGGTAATGCGATCCTGAATGAAAAAAGCACCATCATTGGGATAGACCCGGTAAGCATCGTGGTTCCTTCCTAGTCCGCTTTCGCCGATCCAGGGATCGATGATATCCACCACCTGCATTTCTGTGTAACGCAGTTCAAATCCTGCCTTTACCTGGTGTTTTGCATGAAGATTGCTAGTGATAGATCCGTTGAGTGACCAGTTGTCGGAATAGTAGTCATACCAGCGATTTGCATCGCCTGTGTCGTAAAAACCGTCTCCAAAACGCGTTTGCACATTCCCGCGGGAATCAACAATGTAAATCACCGGTTCTGTATCCAGATTTTCCTGATACTCGGTCCAGTGCTTGTTCCGAACCGCACTGTGAAGGCTCGTAAAAAACCGGCCCAGGCTTAGTTCATAAAAGGTCGTGGGACTCAGCGTGTGAACCCATTCCACCGTGGTAAGAACAGCCTCCTTGGTGATGGTATTGTAGTGATCAAGCATTTTGCTATACCGGTAGGGAAAGTACCGCCCCCCTTCGATGCGCGGCAAAAAATATCCCTGATTGATATTCAGCGACCGATTGTAGGAAATTGCCAGTTTTTGTCCTGGCCGAATTTTCCATGCAACTTTTCCCAGAACATGCCAGTCGTTTTCCTCTCGCGGTGCCAACCGGCTGTAGTAACTTTTGTAGGGGTAGAGACGGTTTGCATGGGGCAAATATGTGTCCGTCAGGTGAACATATCCGCTAATGAAAAATGTCATCTCTCCAGGAAGACGCAAACCAATTGCCGGCAAAAGAAATTGAGTGAAAGGCTCCGGCCCGCCAAAATTAATTTCCAGTTCATCCGTGTTGAACCCTTTGAAAAAGCTTCCGGGTATTCGGTGATCTGACTCCCAGGAAAAATCCCCCTCAAAACTGGAAGAACCTTCTTTCGTTTTCACATCGATAATTCCGGACATTGCCTGTCCGTATTCAGCGTTAAAGCCGCCGGTTATGATTTTCAATTCTTCGATCGCTCCAGCGTTTATGTAGAGGGTATTGGTGTACCCAGAGAGCGGATCTTTGACAGATTGCCCATCGACAATGTACATGCTTTCGTCAGCGCGCCCGCCACGGATATGAATCTGGTTATTTTCTTTTACCACTCCCAGTTCCTGCGCAACAATATCGCCCACATCGCGCACAATTTTCTGGGCAATATCTTTGGCTTGCATAACATGCTGGCTGGCAGTTACATCCACCTCCAGCAAAGGACGTTCTCCCACAATTTCAATAGATTGCCCAAGAGCCAGAACAGTTTGCTTCAGCTTAAACTGAATCTTTGTTGTTCGTCCAGCGAGAACGCGAACACCGGTTTGCAGCTGTGTCGTATATCCAATCATTTGAGCTTCGATGTCGTAGTCGCCGGGAGATAGGCCATAAATAATAAAGTGCCCTTTTTCATCCGTGGCAGCACCTTTGTACGTACCTTTGACGATCACATTCACGCCCGGAAGCGGTTTTCCCGTTTCGGCATCGACGACCGTCCCTTCGATGCGCCCCTTCTGGGCAAAACCCGGAACAATCCAAATCAGTATCAGAACCAGAAAGATGGGTGCAAATCGCCTCATCATCTACCGTTCAAATTCTTCAAGCAACAAATACCTCAACAACTCTTTAACATTGTTCAAACCATTACAGTAATGCAGTGGCAAAGAAAAATAGATGGATTCTCCCTGCCCTATTCGGTATCGAATACCCACAGGCGGAGCGCCTTTATAAGGTACCGGGATGGACGTTGCGGTATCCGGTTCCATAAAATAGACAACCTCAGCGCCGGGTCCGGGGATCAACGCCGAGACCCGGTTCCCTACGAGCTGACCAATTTTCAAAGTGAGAAGCTGGTTAAGGGTCTCATCTCCAAAATTGGCAAGCACATGGACCCCAGGGAGCAAACGCCCTCCCGGATTTAACCGGAAAACCGAATCGATACGCGTAAATGTCCAGGTCGTATCTGGAATTCCTTCGTTTCCATTGGTAATAAAAATCTTACCTCCTCCGGAGACAAATTTTGTAATGCTAAGTCCTGCCTGAGAGATGTGAGGCCTTCCCAAATGGGCAAACCAGATTACCTTCTTGAAATATGCCAAGGTTGCTTCAATATCGACCTGGGAATAGGGTAGCCGGTTTTGCGGATTAATCATGGGCCGGCGGTCTGTTCCGATTTCCCAAACGGAGTACTGATCCGGGCCGATCAGTTCGTCGAGAATTTTCTGATAAAATTTTTGAACCTGATAAAATGTTTGGTCCTGTGCGAAGTCATTGACCAGCAGAACCTCCCCAACCGGCTCTTTTACAATCCAGGTGTTGGGAGTCCCTTCATCATTTGGGTCCGGAAAGGAAATGGTATTGCTTTCAGCCCCCGCGATATCGACTGCTTTGGCGAAGAAGCGGTGTGAACCCGGCGGAATATCTCGAATCGTCACCGAATTGGCCGAACCCGGTAGTTCATTCCAGCTACTGGTATCATCCAGAGCCCATAAAATCTTAACCACGGTTTCACGTCCGTCCAGATCGCTAACATCCCATACGAATGTCCGGGTGGGAAAAGTATAAGCCACAACGTTCGGATTGCCGGGCGGAGCCGGCGGGTTGCTGTTGACGCGAAATTCAATGTGTGGCGGAGAATTTTTCACCGGGAATGTGAGAACGGCCGGCGTGGGATCTCTCAGGCTATCGTTGTCTACGGCCCACACCCGCAGGGTAAAAGCATCATATCGCGAACGGATGGGAAGATAAATGGTATCGACTTCCTGAGTGGTCCATTTGGGTTCCGGATCGAACTCCCACTGAACATAATAGCCAATCACTTCCCCATCTGGATCGTCACCCCACCAGTGAATGATTTGCCGGGATTCGGTTGTGTCCAAACCGACGATCACCGTGTCTCGGACAATTTGGGGTCCCGCATCGGTATATACCGTATCCGTTTTCACAACGGTGTCCTGATCCACAAAAAGGAAAATGTACGTTTCCGGCGGCAGATTCTCAACCGGCCGTGATTTTTTGTGCTGAATAAACGGATTCTGCCATTCAGCACAGCCGGCAAAGACGACTGCCAGAATCAAGATCAGGCTCACCCATACATGCTGATGTCGTTTTGCTCCCATCACTTTTACAACCTTCAAAAAAATAAAGGAAAGGGCGTCCGCTTTGACGGACGCCCGCTTCCCATCCCTATCGGATCAGCAAC